>JAATGB010000075.1 GCA_015654945.1 Lactobacillales bacterium
TCAGTTGTTGATTCAGCTGGCGTTGATGACGAAGACTCAGTTGTTGGTTCAACTGGTGTAACAGAGTTTTTTGTTCCGATATCAGCATTTGAATAGTAAGGTTTGTTTACAACGACAACTTTCAAGCTTAAATTAGCATTGTTGCTCATATCACGTAGAACACCAATTGCTTGAGAATAGCTAGCTGAGAAACGGTTTGCAATTAGCTTAGCATCAGTAGCATTGTAGCCGGCAGCAGTCCAAACGCTTTGTTTTGTTAAAGCTTGTCTAACTTGGGTAAGTGTTTGAAGATTTAAAGATTGACCTGTTAGTCCTTCAATTTCACCCTTTGTGAATAGTGTTGTTTTTTCATAGGTAGTGTCAGAGATTACTGTACCGGCATCTGCTTGTATAGTGCTAGTTAAGATACCTGTTGTTCCGATTGTTAGTGCAAGAGCACAAACTGTTGCTGTTTTAAGTATTTTGTTGTTTTTCATTTTTGTTTCCTCCAAAATTTTCATGTATTTTTTAACCACTACTATTCAATAAATACTAGTGACTGTAAAACTAGTGTACAATGAATAGTAGTGCATGTCAAACACTAGATGCAATTTTTTTTTAAACCTTAGAGAATACTATCTTTTTAAACGATTTTATCGTAAAATTAAAGCTAGGCAATTTGGTTAGGAGAACTGAAAGGGGCAGTATGGATGCGTACAAATATTCAATTTAAAAAAGGTGTGCTTGAAATGAGTGTTCTCCATTTTTTAAACGGAAAAGATTCCTATGGTTACGATTTACGGCAACATATCAATCAATATATTGATATTACGGAAGGTGCTCTGTATCCAATTTTGAAAAGATTGGTAAAAGAAGGTTACTGTGTATCTTATCTAAAAGAATCCAAAGAAGGCCCCTCTAGAAAATATTACGCTTTAACAGATGAAGGAAAACAATATTATATAGAATTAATTAAAGAATGGGACAGCTTTGTTGAAAAGATAATGCTAATGAGAAAGGAAAATGATAATGGATTTTAAAGAAAAATTTTATCAAAAGCTACGAAGGGGGTTTCTAGAAAAAGATTATGAAGAACTAGACGATCTATGGCTAGAAATGGATCATCAAATTGATAGAATGAGACAAGAAGGTCTTTCTGAAGAAGAGATGTTAGATAACTTAGGTTCACCGGAAGAAATTATAGATGATTTTTATGAAGATCAAAAGTTTGAAACAGCCATGCATGCTGAAAAAGTAGTGATACCAGAAGAAGAGCTTAAAAAAGTATATAAAGAAAAGCAGAGAAATTCATTTAACAAAAAAATAGATTTAATGAAAAGAATTGCTCAAAAGCTATTTTTAAATCTTTTCTTACTAATAGACGTCTATTTTGCCAGCTATTTTATAGTCGAATTATTGAGGGAAAAACATATTTCCTACATAACTTTGATTTTGACAATAGCACTTACGTTATGTTTATTTATAAATAGGTTGCACACAAAAAAAAGAAAAATCATAGCAATGTGTGCTCTATTTTTAACATCTTTTACACTTATTCTATTGATAGCTCAAAAAGAATTGCTTTTTTATTCTGGCAGTCAAGTAGACCAAAAAGTAACAATATCACCTGAAAAAATAAGTCAATTATCGGTAGACAGTAACTTGCCCTTAACGGTGACAATTATTCCAACAAGTAGTAAGAATTATAGTATGGAACTTACTGGAAAAATGCCACAATCAGCGAAGCTAAAAGTAAACGAACGAGAAATAGGAAAGAAACACCAACAATTTTCTGTTAATATGTATAAAATATATAGTATTTTTACAAAATATTCTTTTTTAGAACTAATGATCCACGTTCCAGAGAAAGCCGATTTAACAAAGCTTAATTTAGATTTAGCGTGTGGTTATGTTGAAATTTCCCAATTGAACGTAAACAAATTAAATGTAAATATACATAAGGGATCTTTATTATTAGATAAAACACATCAAGAAAAAGTGAACATTCAAACTGTAAGCGCCGATATTATTTCTCAAAACCAAACATCTAAAACGATAGAAATAGGAAATGAGCATGGAAAAACAATTATCAAAGAAAATAAAAATAGTCAAATTTCAATCGAATCAACGTCCGGTTTTAGTAGTATACAAGATTCAGCAAGTGCCAACGTAAACATCACAAATAAGACAGGTAAAATAGCAATGATAGATTCAAAAATTCAGAGTACAACACTCAAAAATAATCAAGGAGAAATACTAGTGTTAGGACAACAAGGCAAAACAATGATTAGCAATAATAGCGGAAAGATAGTGATTAAAAATATGGAAGGAGAATTACACGCTAATAATGAAACAGGAGCAACTATTTTAACGCAATCGGTACCTCTTTCAGGAAATGTCGCTAGTGAAAAGGGAATTATAAAATGGATTCAAAATGATAGCAACAACATAAGTTTTGATATTATAAATTTACATGGAACAACAAAAAGTGACTTTACAAAAGATAAAACAAAAAAATATCAAGTAAAAGTAAGTAGTGATAGTGGAGATATCAAAATTATTAACGACAATACCCAAGATTAATTTAATAAGAAAATACTGCGAATTCAAAGTAAAGTATGTTATTATTGATTATAGTAAGTGATAGTAGGAGGATAATATGAAAAAAAGAATTGCTATTATTTTCAGCATGATCAGTTTGTTTGTAAGCTTTATATCAAACTCAGCTTTGGCAAGTGTGAACAGTCTTTTGCCAAACGCTGGAGAAGAAAAAATGAAATTTTTTACAATTCTTGGCGGAATTATTATCCTGTTTGTGGCACTTTGTTTTTTCTTTTTAAAGAAAAAAAAGAAAGATTACGAGCCAGAAACTAAGGAAAAAGAAGATTCAGATGATGCACAATAATACGATTTATCTAGCATGAAATTATTTGGTATCACTCAAAAAACTGCTAGCAAAAATGAGGTTGCTCCGGAAAAGGTGCAGCGAATTTTTGCTAACGGTTTTTTTCTTTAAAAAAAAGAGCTTTTTCCTCTCTATCCGCAGCAAATGACTAAAAATATGGAAAGTAAAATAGAGTATATTAAAGTGAAATTACATACTAATAAATAACGAATAAAAATCAGCAATAAAGAGAATAACCAGCAAAATTAGTGAAAAAATGTACTTGATCTTTTGCCGGAGATCATGCTATAGTGGCATTAATTGAGAATGATTTTCAATTAGAAATGCTACCTTTATAGCTGAGAAAGCTTGAATCCATAATTGACAAAATTCAAAAGTAAGTTTACGATATCAAAGTGTAATCATTTCGTTTTGCTGAGAATTTTTTAATTCAAACGGCAATGAGAATCGTTATCATTTAAGGGGAGAAACGCGCTATTTTTAACGCACCGAACTGTTGGCAAATAGGATGAAGCGAAAGGAGCTAGAAGAAAATTTTATTTTGCTGCAGTAATTGATGAAAAAAATAGCTTGAAACAAATAAAATGACAAGGAGATAGAAATGGAAAATCAAACAGAAACATACAGTCTACTTCAAATTGCCGGAAAACGAAAAGGATTATTGATTATTGCTAGCTTTTTTTCGGTTATTTCTGGAATTTTACAATTGATTCCTTTTGTTGCCGTGTACAAAATTGTTGAGAGTTTCTTTTTACAAGCTCAAAATCAACAAGCTGTTGCTGCACAAGCCATTCAATATTGGGGGCTGATCGCGCTAATTGGATTAATTGCTTCTTTACTGATGGTTTATGTCGGTACTATGTGTTCGCATATTGCGGCTTTTAACATTCTCTATGAAATGCGGGTTATCTTATCCGAGCACGTCGCAAAAGTTCCCATGGGGTATCATACCAAAACGGCAACAGGAGAATTAAAAAAAATTATTGAATCCAGCGTTGAGAAAATCGAAAAATTTATTGCCCATCAGTTACCAGATTTGATTACGGCCATAGCTGTTCCTATTCTTTTAATTGGTTATCTTTTCTATTTAGATTGGCGTTTGGCACTCGTTGCATTTCTGATTTTGGTGCTTGCCTTTCTCTTGCAAAGCATGGTTTATGGAAATGAAGCTGGGAAAAATGCGTATCGCGATTTCCAATTTGCGGTTGAAGAAATGAATGCGACAGGCGTAGAGTATATTCGTGGCATTCCGGCTGTAAAGGTATTTGGGGTTTCAGCTGCATCTTTTTTGACCTTTAAACAAGCGGTTACGAAATACCGTGATATTTCGCTGAAAATTACCAATGTTTACAAAGTTCCTTATATTACATTTGAAGTCGTCATAACCTCCATTTTTGCCTTTATTTTGCCATTGGGTATTTATATATTAAGTAAAAATCCCGAAAATTTAGTTTTTGCTATTACCTTTATTCTTTTCTTGATTGTGACCCCAAGCTTGGCTTCACCTTTAATGAAATTGATGTATCTAGGTGGCGGATTACGTGAAATTACGGAAGGAAATAAGCGGATTAATGAAGTATTAAATGAACCGCTGATCCAAGAGCCAACGCATCCACAAAAACCAACTAGTTATGGAATTACCTTTGATCATGTTTCGTTTGCCTATGAAGATCAAACAAGTAAAGATTATAAAGAAGTTCTCCATGATATTAGTTTTTCAGCAAAAGTAGCTGAAATTACAGCTTTAGTGGGTCCTTCTGGTGGTGGGAAATCTACTATTACTAGCTTGCTTTTGCGTTTTTGGGATATTCAATCTGGTGAAATTAGGATTGGAGGCATTCCATTGCAGGAAATTGGAACGGAAAATTTAATGAACATGACTTCTTTTGTGTTTCAAGATGTTCATTTGTTTTATGACACCATGGAAGAAAACATTCGGATGGGAAATCAAAAAGCCAGTAAAGAAGAGGTAATTGCCGCCGCAAAGGTCGCCTGCTGTCATGAATTTATCGAGAAATTACCGCAAGGATATGACACCAAAATCGGTGGAGAAGGTGTTTATTTATCGGGAGGTGAAGCACAACGGATTGCGATTGCACGTGCCTTGTTAAAAAATTCACCGATTCTTGTTTTAGATGAAGCGACTGCGTATGCTGATGCAGAAAATGAACGAAATATTCAAAAAGGATTGGCAGAATTGGTGAAAGGAAAAACAGTTCTGATTGTCGCCCATCGCCTGTCAACGATCCAAGGTGCTGCAAAAATTTTAGTCATCAAACAAGGAAAAATTGTCGAAAGTGGCACACATGTGACATTGCGTAACGAAGCAGGTTTATATGAACAAATGTGGCAAGCACATATGAATGCGACCTCGTGGCAGCTTGAGGGACGTCATGTGAAGAAGGAGGTAAGCAAATGAAAAATTATTTTTATAATATCTCAGGTGGAAAACCACGAACTTTGCTGATTTCTACAATTGCGGCTGTTCTAGATGGTTTCGCTAAAGTGTTTCCCGCGATGATGCTGATTGAAGTGTTCAATACGATTTATCGCTATTTTGAAAATCCGAGTGTTGACTTAGATACGCAACGTTTGTGGTTGATATCTGGAATGGTCATTATTTGGTTAGCAGTTGAGTTTTTAGCACAGAGTTTTCTTTATGATAAGACCTACAGAGTAGCTTATGAAGTTTCTGCTTCTGGCAGGTTGTCTTTAGCTGAACATATTCGCCATCTTTCTCTTGGCTTTTTTGGTAAACGAGACCCAGGTGATTTAACAAACTTATTATTGAGCGATTACGGTCAAGTTGAAACAACAATTTCACACAATGTACCTGCCCTGATTAGTGGTGTTATTTTACCAGTAATTGCTCTTGTAGGATTACTTTTTATAAATTGGCGAATGGCACTTGCCATGTTTATCGCGCTGCCAATAGGTGCCTTCTTATTAGTTGCAACAGATGCGTTACAAGCGAAACTAAGCAAAAATCAAGTGGAAGCAAAAAATGCCGCAGCGAGTCGCTTGGAAGAATATTTAGGCGGTATTCGTGAAATTAAAGCGCATAACATGGGTGGTAAACGTTTTGAACGATTACGAAAATCTTTTGCTGATTTAAAAAAAGAATCAATCCGATTAGAAGGCATGATGGGTCCCTTAATCATGGGCGCTATGTTACTCGTTCGCTCAGGTATGACCATTATGATTTTTATTGGCAGTTACCTATTGTTAGATGGGACAGTAACACTATCTGTTTTTCTACTCTTTTTAATTGTCGGGATGCGCGTCTATGATCCACTGACGGTTGTCCTGCTTAATTATGGTGAAATTCGTTACTCTGCTTTTAGTGCACAGCGGATTATGGATGTAAAAAAAGAGCCGGAACAAGGAGGAACAAAAGATCTGCCTCACAATCAACGCATTCAGTTTGATCAGGTGACCTTTGGGTATGATCCAGAAAAACCGGTGATTCAAGACCTTTCGTTTACAATTGAGCCCAATACGATTACTGCTCTTGTGGGTCCGTCTGGTAGCGGCAAAAGTACTGTTACGAAATTACTTGCACGTTTTTGGGATATTCAACAAGGATCAATCAAAATTGGCGGTCAAATTATTCAAGAAGTGAAACCAGAGAAACTACTTGAAAATATTTCTATGGTTTTTCAAGATGTCTATCTTTTTCAAGATACAATAGGAAATAACATCAAAATTGGTAAAGAAACAGCAACGCAAGCCGAAATTGAAGCGGCAGCTAAACGAGCATTTTGCCATGAATTTATTATGAATTTGCCTCAAGGATATGATACGCCGGTGGGAGAAGGCGGCTCAACGCTTTCTGGTGGTGAAAAACAACGCGTGTCCATTGCGAGAGCTTTACTAAAAGA
>JAATGB010000135.1 GCA_015654945.1 Lactobacillales bacterium
GATGAATTCCGTGCAAAATTGGAATGCAAACTATGATTCGTATAACGAAAAAGCAGAAAAAGAATATTATAAATCAATAAAAGAAGACGCTGAAGAAACCGACATAACACCTGCAAGCTATACTGATTATAAAAATGATCGTCTACTTTTTTTTACGAAATACATTTCAACGGAAAATTCAAACAGGTATTACTCAAATTTTGATGGTGATAGCACCATATTTGCAACATTGCTTTTTGCTTTAGCAGGCTTCCTCCTGTTCATGCTCGATTTAAATACCAGTTTTACACAACTTCTGTTTCAGTCCTCTTTTTCTAAAAAAGAAATTTATATGAAAAAAATCGTGCTACTCTTAGTACCTTTAATTATTAGTGATTTATTCAGTAAAATATTAACGATTGTGCTATTACAATTCTCAATCCCGGCACCCTATTTTAACGCAACAATGATAGAGCTTATTCCAAGTATTGCTGCAAGTACACTTTTTTCCATTTTACTCTTTTTCGTCGGTGTATCTTTAGGAATCTTGATCGGTAAACCAATATATGGACTCATTACTTTGGTTGGTTTCCTTTTTTCTTTAAGTATTTTTTCTGTGAGCTGTTTTGATATTCTGACATATTTCTCTACCCAGAATCAATTATGGCAAGCAGAAGATATGTCTATTTGGGTAAATATCAGTAAAAACAGTGTATCACTTGCACAATTTGTTTTTTTGATTTTATTGATTTTAATTTTAGCTTTCATTGGCAGCTTTACTTATTTGAAAATTTCTTTAGAAAATGTTGGCAACTATTTACTTTGGACTCCCTTAAAAAGACCTACATTCGTTCTTTTCATATGTTATACGACCTTCACACTGGCAATTCAAGGAATTCCATTTGGTCCTAATTTATATAAAATAAAAATGGAGAATTATAGTTGGAATTTATTTGTAGGCAACATCATTTTTCTATTACTTGTTTCGACTATCATTGGATATTTCGTCATCTATCAAAAATCCCCCTTTACACGGTTAAATTTCAAACAAAAAAAGAAGCTTAACTAAGCTTCTTTTTTTGAGCTGATTTGAACTACTTTTAAAAAAATTCTCATAGCAAAGGTAGCAACAATAAATCCAATAGAAATACTGATCGTGATTTCAAATGTTTGCAATAAATAAGCCAATGCAACTTTCGTATTATTTTCTACAAAATACCGGATAACCGAGTAAGCACTTCCGCCCGGCACAATACTTACCAATGAGGCGACACTAAAAGTGGTACTCGCTACCTTGACAATTCTGGCAAAAAGTAAACTTAGAAATTGGATGCTACATGCACTAAAAAAATAGCAAAGAATCAAATTCACGCCGCACGTTTGCAAAAGATAAAAAACACTCCATGATATGCCACCGATTAGACCGCAATATTTTAATTGCTTACGCTCCACATTTGTCAAAATGCCAAAAGAAATCGCTGCAATCAGACTAAAGATAAACTGTATACATAATTGAATCATTCTTCTATCCCCTAAACAATAATAGTGAACTGACGACACCGATCCCAATAGAACAGGCAACCAGCAAAGCCTGCAATAAAAAAGTGACACTACTAATACTATGCCCTTTAATACCATCTGAAAAAGCATTCACAAGCTTTACGCCCGGAACAAACGGCATCACACAACCAATGATGATCTCATTTGCATTCATTCCTAAATGGAATTTAACAGCTAACATTGCTGTAAGTCCAATAAAAAAAGCCGTTATACCATAGCTTAAAAATTCTGTATGCGTTAATTTATTTAAATAAGCAAACAAACCATAGGCACTCCCACCAATAATAAAAGTAATCACTAAATTATGTACATTTCCACTAAACAAAAACATTAGGGAAGAACTAACCAATGCAGAACCCAGCATCTTCATTAGTAGTGAAAAATCGTTTACAGACTGATCAATCGACAGTAATCGTTTATGAAATTCCTGAATCGTAATCTCTTTTCGGTCAAAGGTTCTAGACAGCTCATTTACAAAATTTATTTTCTCAAGATTAATGCTATGTTTAGGTATACTTTCCATTTGCGAATAAGCTTCCCCACGAAAAGAAGCGAAAATACCTGTCGGTGTAACAAAGACAACAATATTATCATAATTAGAGTTTTTGCCGATACGAATCATTGTATCTTCAACACGTGAAATCTCAGAGCCATTCTCTAATAATAGTTTCCCCGCTAAAACAATCACTTCCAACGTTTTCAGCTTGTTTTCCTCTACCATTTTTTATCCTCGCTCATCTAAAATAGTAGACACTCTCGGCGAATAACGAATGTCTTGCTTTTATTTTATTGATAGTAAATTTACTCCTAGTACTAACTATATCATTTTCAAAAGTTTTTCGCATTAAAATCATTCGAAAATTTGGGCTTTTAACAACAAGATCAAAGAAACGATTTAAGCGCAAAAATAGCTCAAAAAGCAGATTGTAGCTATTTAAAAACATAATAAACTTTTTTTCTTCATAATTTTTCAAATGTTTATCATTTATTTTTATGAAATACTTAATATTCCTTGGTTATACTATAGTTATTATATGTGGATGAACGTGGTGTTATTACTCACCGAAGAGCTTGACGACTGTTCTCTTCCACGAGGTGTAGGTTCGAATCCTACCTTCCACTTTGTACGATTAAAAAGAAAATCAATAAAAAAATTGATTTTCTTTTTGTTTTTTTATTTAGGCTACACGCAGAAAATTTTCTGCTACGCTCTATTTATAATTGCTCAATTAATTTTCTGCATTCAAAAAAAGCACGTTTGATTTTACTTATAAAATCAAACGTGCTTTTCACTTGTTCTTATTTATCAGAACTTGTTTTTTGCGAGCTTTTCGCTAATTCCGGAGCATCTGTCTTATATAAATCGACAGATGACTTCCCTAATTCTTCAAGTAAGCTGGTGCCTGTTTTCGCTGACTCTAGTTTGTCTAAACTCTTATCTTTTACATACGTATAATCCTCTTTTTTCACAACCTCAAAATTAGGTAATGAATAGAAACGCAAAAGATCCCCTGTGATCACTTCATCAGAAACGCTCAGTTGCTCTGTAACATGCTCATTTTGTTCTTTAAGCTGCTGCTGTTGATCCTCAGTTAGGCTATCTGTAATATCTTCACCTGTTGACGTATCATAAACTATGCTACCAATTTTTGTAAATTGCCGTGAAACAAAATCTCCATTCCTGAAGGAGACGATTTGTTTATGATCTTTCGACAATAAATCAGAACCCATAAAAATATTTTTCGAATGATCAACACCAAGTAAACTTAGCAACGTTGGTAGGACGTCAATTTCGCCACCATATGTGTGATTGACACCACCTTTTAATCCAGTCATATGAATCATGAATGGAACTTTTTGGAACATTGCATCGTCATATTTTGTGAGCTCATCTTTCCCAAGAAGCTGCTTAATAGCTGTTTTATGGCTACTCGAAATGCCATAATGATCGCCATACATTAGAATAATGCTGTTATCATAAAGTCCTGTTGTTTTTAAGTACGTTAAAAACTCGTTAATAGCTTGGTCAAGATAATGCGCCGTTTGGACATAACCATCAACAGTATCGTCACCGGTAGTTGTTTTAGGGAAAGAAACATTTTGTTCATCCAAAGGATAGGGATAATGATTGGTTACTGTGATCATTTTCGCATAAAAAGGTTGGGGTAATTGCTCTAAATACTTAACCGATTCTTTTAAGAAGATTTTATCTTTCATTCCATAATTCAAGGCATAATCCTCATTAGAAGGTAAATAGGTTGAATCAAAGAAATAATCATATCCCCATGACTTATATGCATTATTTCGATTCCAGAAAGAACCGACATCTCCATGAAATGAAGCCGTTGTGTATCCTTGCTGATCAAGGATGGCTGGTGCTGCCTGAAATGTATTTTCAGTTCCGGCTGTCACCATTGCAGATCCTTGAGAGAGACCGAATAACGAATTTTCTAACATTAATTCAGCATCGCTGGTTTTTCCTTGTGCGACTTGATGGAAAAAATTGTCAAAAGACACTGTATTACTATCATGATAAAATTTATTTAAAGTCGGTGTAACCTCTTGTCCATCTACTTTGTAATCAATTAAAAATTGCTGGAAACTTTCTAGATGGATCACAAATACATTTTTTCCTTTTGCCACACCATAGTATTCAACATTATTTGCCGTTTGATTCGTTTTAATATAATTGAGTGCATCGTCTAGATCATTGGAATCAGCTTTTGCTCTAACCGAGTTAGCCTGCTCTGTTTGAATACTGTCATAAACAATAAACGCATTAATACCTAAGTATTTTACAATATAGTTTCGGTCAAACTGTCTTGAAAATAATTGAGGCCGATTCGATTCTGCCAGACCTGCATTGACAACAAATAGTAAAATAGCCACTGCCGAAACAGCAAACGCAAATCGTTTACGCAACGGTTTCAAGTCAATTTTCACCACTTTGAATAGCAATAAACCAATTAATACAACCAGATCCAAGTAAACAAATAAATCACTAATATGAATCAAAGCAAGTGCACTTGAGCCCATATTATTTGAAACACTTCCAACGCTCTTCATAATACTAACTGTGATAAAATCATTAAATTCACGGTAGTAGACTACATTGGCAAATAACCAAGTTGTTAAAAGAAAATCCGTTACAAGTAAAACCACATAGGACTTCTTCCCCTTCACAAAAAAAGATAAGCCAAATAAAAAGATTGTACACGCAAGCGGATTAATAAGTAAAAGAAATTCTTGCATCAATCCTGTTTCACCTAAAGAAAATTTTGTTTTATAAGCAATATATGTTTTTACCCAAAATAAAATTACCGTCAAATTAAAAAATCCAAATCTAGAATTTAGCGGGTTTCGTTTTTTACTCATTCGTTTTGTTGACCTCCATTACTCATTGTCTCGTGTAGCCACACAGATAAAAGCTGACTATTCATCAATAAAGGATACTCTTTTTTAAGCAAAAAAACAAGAAATACCGCTAGGCTTAAGCAAAAATCAAAAACTAATAGCAAAAAAATCACTTATATTTTCCTTAAAATTCAAATATTTTTCATATTTTTGCGGAGGTAACCAGTACAAATACGGATAATAATAGAAATACCTATTAAAATAAAGAAGACAGGCATTGTACGGTTCGTTAGCATCCCAATATGCAAAATAGATTGAAACAGCCAAGCGGCAATATAAATGCCAAAAGAGGTTGTTACAGCTAAAAAAATACGCAAGGGATTAAACGGGTAGCAGGCCCTGATTACCGCCATTAGACTAACACCGATCAGCAAATAGTACATCAACGTTACCGTTTCTAGCTGACTAAAGTTGACTTGTTTGCCATAGAGATATACAAAAGAAATATTTGCGACAACCAGCAGTGCATTAGGTAGTGCATTTTTTAGGACTGTTGGTAAGAATTTTCCTTGAATTTTTCGCTTGTTTTCTTCAAAAGAAAGGAATAAGGACGGATACCCTTCAATCGCCAAATCCAATAAAGTGATTTGAATCGGAATAAAAGGAAAGCTAATCGTCGTTGCGACACAAATCAGCGATAATATAAACGAATATATTGTTTTAATAAAGAAAATACTCGAAACCTTGGTGACATTATTGACGACTCTGCGCCCTTCAAATAGTACATCCGGTAAATGTGTAAAATCAGAATCCAGTAAAACCAAATTCGAAATTTGGCGAGTTGCGCTATCCCCTTCCGCCATTGCAATGCTACAATCTGCTTCTTTCAACGCCAAGACATCGTTAACTCCGTCACCAGTCATAGCAACAACGTGTTTTTTATCTTTTAACTCTTGTACGATGATTTTCTTTTGTTGAGGCGACACACGACCAAAGACCGTATACTTCTTCACAGAATCACGAACTTCTTGCTCGGTTTTCTTGGTTGACAAATCCACATAATTTTCGTAGCCAAATAACCCCGCTCTACGCGAAATATTGGAAACAGTTACGGGATTATCTCCCGAAATAACTTTTAAATCAATGCCTTCTGCTTTTAAATATGCTAGAGTTTCATTGGCGTTTTCACGAATGGGGTCGTCAATTTCAAACAAAATAATTGGTTCTAATAGGGGCAACTGCTTCTCTTCGATTAACCGTTCCTTAGAAATGGCAAGCATTAACACACGGTAGCCATTTTCTTGTGCGCGCTTAATTTGAATGGGTAACTTATCCTATGACACAAGTCTTTCAGGAGCACCTAATGCCACCGTTCCAATTCCGTCTAAATACATCGCTCCCCACTTTCTTTCTGAAGAGAATGGGATCACAGTTGACGCTTGATATTTTTTAGAACGATCGTAGCGATCACGAATGGCCTGCATCGTGATATTATTATCATTGCTTTGTTCTAAGTAGCTACCGATAATTTCTGGAAATTCTTCCAAATAGTTTTGATCTAAAAACTCCGCATGTTGGACCTTCATTTTTCCTTCGGTAATTGTCCCTGTTTTATCTAAGCACAGCGTATCTACGTGAGCAAGAGTTTCCACAGAGTACATATCTTGAACCAAAATTCTTTTTTTGGCCAATTTGGTAACAGCAGTCGCTAACGAAATACTAATTAACAGCACGAGTCCCTTAGGTAACATGCCCAATAACGCAGCCGCTGAAGCCACAACTGAAAATTTCAAATCATTTCCGCGAATAATAAACGCTTCAAAAAGTAAAATTAATCCTAATGGGATAATAACATAACTGGTAAACTTGGAAACTTTCCGAATTGAATTAACGAGCTCTGAGTTAACTGGTTTATGGACTTTCGCTTCCGCAGCAATCTTTGTCGCATAATTATCCTTGCCGACATGAATAACTTCCGCATAACACTGACCGCTCGCAAGGTAACTACCAGATAATAAATTAGAATCAGTCACTTTTTCAATTAAATCTGATTCGCCTGTTAAAAGTGATTCATTTACCTCGGCTTTTCCATGGATTACTTTCATATCTGATGGAACTTGCTCACCAGCATTTAAAATCACCAAGTCATTGATCACCAATGCAGTTGCATCAAGCTGAACCTGTTTACCTGATCGAAGAACCGTTACCTTATCCTTCGAAACAATTGATAGTTTTGCAACTAAATTTCTTGCGTGAATTTCTTGAAAAATACCGATTCCAATATTTAAGGCAATAATCACAAGATATGCTAAATTACTATACGCACCTACAAAAATAAGGCAAATCCCAATCAAAAGATTCAAAAGATTAAACAATGTTACCAGATTATCTTGAATAATCTCTTTTGTTGTTTTCGCAACATTTTCTTCAAAGTTATTTTGCTTTCCTGACAGCATTCGTTCGTTCACTTCAATTTCTGTTAAGCCAGAAAAGTGTTTTGTTTGCCTATCCATGAATTTCAAATCCCTCTATTCTCATTTAATCTAGCCGTTACATTCGCACCGTTTAAGAAGAAAAAAACTGAATTAATTTCACATTATTTTCGACCATTTTTGCATAAAATAAATTTCCGCCATCTTTATATATGTATCCGCCATTGTAAAGTATTGCTTCAATATGCCAATAACGATATTTTTCTTTTGTTGTATTCCCTAACAACGGGGCTAGCTTATTTTTTGAATAACTTTCTGCTAATTTTAATGAATTTTTATTTCCATTTTTGCTTACATAGTCGATGTAGGACAGCCCAAAGTTATAAGCTTGCACAGCTGACCAAAAATCGACGCCTTCTTTATCCGCTTTTTGAACGGCATCCGCCAAAAATTTGACACCAGTATCGATACTCTCTTTTGATGTACTCACTTTGTCGCTTTCACCATACTTGCTTTCGCTACTTTGCATCAAATCAACATGCTTCCCTTTGGTTTCGGTTAAAATAATGGCCAAAACCACTTCTTTATATTGAGGTATATTGTTTTCTTCTACTGCTTTTTCTACAACAGAGCGCCATTTATTGACCTCATCAACTTGCTTTTTAAGTGAATAAACGCGCCATCCACCAAATGCTAGTAGTCCAATAAGAAGGGCAATAATCATTTTTCTCAGAAATCTGCTTTTCTTTCTTTTTTTTCTCTTCAAAGAATCATTCAAACCTTTCTCATACTTCTTCTCTTAAACAAGGGCTCTTAATCATCTCACAAAAGCAAGATCGTAAAAAGAGGTTGGGACAGAAGTGTTTAATTCCGAGAAAATAAGAAGGAACTTTCGAAAAATGTTCCGCAAATTGGGGATAAATTTCGACTTATTTCCGAAGGAATTACTTCTGTCCCACCGTTTATTTTTGATCCAACTGTCGGAAGCGTAGCTTACAAGCTTGCTCGGCCGACGTTCTTATTTTATTTTTCTTTGCTTAATTTGTTTCCAGTTTCAATAATAAATTGTCTTAATTGGTCTTTGACCTCTGGATGCGACAACCCATATTCAATACTTGTTTTTAAAAAGCCAAATTTGTCCCCCACATCGTACCGTTTACCTTCATACTGATGAGCAAAGACGCGTTGCGTTTTATTTAACGTATCAATGGCATCAGTTAATTGAATTTCGCCACCAGAACCAGGTTCTTGCGTTTCCAAAACTTTAAATATTTCGGGTGTTAACAAATAGCGCCCAATAATAGCCAAATCACTTGGCGCTTCTTCCGGTTTTGGCTTTTCAACAAAGCTTTTCACATTATAAAGACCTTTACCGATTTTATTACCTGGGTTAATGATACAATATTTTGACGTATCTTCATGGGGAACTTTCATCACAGCAATTGTGGAGGCCGTTGTTCTTTCATAATCATTAATTAGTTGCTTGGTTAAAGGAATTGTATCATCCATCAAGTCATCGCCTAGCATAACAACAAAGGGTTCATTTCCAACGAATGCTTTTGCTTGTAAAACTGCATGTCCTAAGCCTTTTGGATGCGACTGACGAATAAAATGCAAATTAACATCCGTTGTTTCTTCCACTAGCTTTAATAATTCTGTTTTCCCTTTTTCTCTTAAATTTGTTTCTAATTCAATATTTGCATCAAAATGGTCTTCAATTGGACGTTTGCCTTTTCCAGTCACAATTAAAATATCTTCAATCCCTGAAGCTAATGCTTCTTCTACAATAAATTGGATGGTCGGTTTGTCAACGATCGGTAACATTTCTTTCGCCATCGCTTTTGTCGCAGGTAAAAATCTTGTACCCAATCCAGCAGCAGGAATTACCGCTTTTTTCACTTTTTGAGTCATTCATTTCTCCTCATTTCAGTCAATCATTTAAAATTCTTTTTCAGATTTACTACTTCTTAACATAATTTCTTTTGCAGCTGTTCGTACATCTTTATTTTCATATAGTACTTGATAAATGGTTTCAGTTATTGGCATTTCAACATGCAGTTGTTTTGAAAGCTCATATGCGGCTTTTGTCGTTGAGACACCTTCTACAATCATCCCCATATTTTCTAAAACTTCATCCAAATTATGGCCACGTCCAAGAAGATCCCCAGCGCGCCAGTTTCTTGAGTGAATACTTGTACACGTCACAATTAAATCGCCAACACCACTTAACCCACTATAAGTTAAAGGATTAGCACCCATTGCAACACCTAAACGACTAATTTCCGCAAGTCCTCGCGTCATAATGGCGGCTTTTGCATTATCACCATAGTTCAAGCCATGGATAGCTCCTGCACCTAACGCAATAATATTCTTCAAAGCTGCACCAGTTTCAACACCAACCACATCATCATTCGTATAAATCCGGAAGTATTCATTCATGAACAGCTTTTGAACATATTCGGCCGCCTTTAAATCTTTACTTGCGGCGGTAATTGTTGTAATATCTTTAACCGCAACTTCTTCTGCATGACTTGGTCCAGATAAAACAACGACTGCTGCACGATGTTCTTCAGAAATTTCTTCGATTAATACTTCTGATATCCGTTTATGACTACCTAATTCAAGACCTTTGCTTGCGTGTACAATAATAGGCTTATTTTTGCAAATAGAGTTAAATTGCTGTGCAACCGCTCTGATGGCTTTCGTTGGAACAACAAACAAAACCACATCCGCCCCTTCAATCGCTTTTGCCAATTGTAGTTCAGCTTTTAAAGATGCTGGCAAAATAATATCTGGTAAATAATGGTGGTTCCTATGCTTTTCATTGATTTCTGCTAATTGTTGTTCTTTGTTTCCCCAAATGGTTACATCATGTCCGTTTTCAACAAGGACTTTTGCTAACGCAGTCCCCCAAGATCCTGGTCCTAAAACTGCAATTTTTTTCATGATAATTGATTTCCTCCGTTATTTTCGGTTTGAATCCATTCTACTAATTCTATCATAGATTCAGCAATTTTATGCGGTTTATATACAGAAATTTCTGCTTCTGTTTTTTCTGACCAACGAACAAAAACACTTTTAATATTTCCGCGGTTCGCAGATTCGATATCATGCCAATTATCGCCCACCATTATCGCCTCTTTTGGAGAAGATTGCAGCTTTTCCAACGCTAAATGAAGCGATTCAGGATCTGGCTTTGTTTTCTTTATGTCGCTGCCACTAATCACAGCATCAAAATGAGGCAAAATACCTAACACCTCTAATCCTTTATTCAAAAGAGGTTGTTTTTTCGTTGAAACGATACCTAATTTAAAATTTGCTGACTTTAATTGTACGAGCATTTCATTCACATCTGGGAATAATTTAATCACATCATCATGTTTCTTTTCATTATAGCGGCGATATTCCGCGATTAACTCATTGCTTTTTTCTGGGTAAAGCTTTCCGTATACATCATCTAAAGAAGGACCATTAAACGCCTTCACTTTTTCTCGATCAAAACGATCCGGAAAGTATTTATTTAGCACATGTAAATGCGACGTCGCAATTAATTCATTGGTGTCTGCTAAGGTTCCGTCAAAATCAAATAGAATTGTCGTAATTGTCACGCCTTGCTCTGCCCCTCTCTCAAATAAAAAGGAATCGTTGTTTTCCTTCTTCGAATAAAAAATAAGATTATACTTCCAATGAATAGTCCAGCCGATAATAATTGTGAAACACGGAAGGTGCCAAAAATCATGAGGCTATCTGTTCGCAAGCCTTCAATGAAGAAGCGGCCAAAGGAGTACCAGCCGATATAAAGGAGAAAAACTTCTCCTTCTTTCAAAAAATTCCGTTTGCTTCGTAAAAAAAGTAACAGCATAAAGCCGATGACATTCCACAGACTTTCATATAAAAAAGTTGGTTGGCGGTATGCCCCTTCGATGTCCATATTATTAATAATAAATTTAGGTAGGTGCAAATTCTCTAAAAAAGAACGTGTCGTAACCGGACCATAGGCTTCATGGTTCATAAAATTCCCCCAACGTCCAATAGCTTGTGCAATAATTACACTTGGTGCAGCTACATCTAAAAATTTCCAAACGGAGATAAAACGATGGCGTGAAAAGAAAAATAAAACAAGGCCACCAGCAATTAAACCGCCATAAATCGCCAAACCACCATTGCGAATTGCAAAGATTTCTTGTGGATATTTCAGATAGTACTGCCATTCAAATACAACATAATAAACTCTCGCTCCAATAATCGAAATCGGTAGTGCCCACAGCATAAAATCGGTAATATCATCCTCCCGCATTCCGACTTTTTTAGCTTCTCTTGAAGCGAGCCAAACAGCCAAGACGACACCGGACACAATAATTAAGGCATACCAATATACTTGAATCCCAATTATCTCAAAAGCCACTCTATTTATCAGACCTAACATCGGCTTCTCTCGCCCCTATTCTTGTGAGTTTTCTTGAATTAATGCACTTAGTTTCTCTTCAAATGTTTTTGTTGCATCATAACCCATGGTTCGCGCTCTAAAATTCATCGCCGCCACTTCAATAATAATCGCTACATTTCGGCCAGTTTTCACAGGAATCGTAATCTTCGGAACTTCAACATTGGCCAAACTCACCATCTCATCTTGCCGACCTAAACGATCGTACTTCTTATCGGTTGTCCAATTTTCTAAATAAACAACTAATTGAACTTCTGCATGTCTTCTAACCGCACTTGCTCCAAAAAGGTTCATCACATCAATAATGCCAATTCCTCTGATTTCCATCAAATGTTCTAAAATCCTAGGTGCTTCTCCAATTAGGGTTGTTTCATCTTGACGGTAAACATCTACTCGATCATCCGCAATTAAACGGTGCCCTTTTTTGATTAATTCCAAACCAGTTTCACTTTTTCCAATGCCGCTATCGCCTTGGATCAAAACGCCAAGACCGTAAACATCAACTAAAACACCGTGAATAGAAGTTCGTTCTGCCAATCTTCCTTCTAAGTAATTGGTCATAATTCCAGAAAGTCTCGATGTCGCTAGTTCAGAAGCCAAAACTGGAATCTGAGCTTCCGTCGCCGCACGAATTAATTCCTTTGGTGGCTCTAATTTACGTGAAATAACAAATGCGGGGACATCTTTCGTACAGAGCCGACGCATGACTAGCAAACATTCATCTGGTGTCATTTTTTGGGCAAATGTGGTTTCTTTCCGACCAAATAGTTGAATCCGATCATGAGGATAATAGTTGAAGTATCCTGTCAATTCAAGACCTGGACGTGAAATATCACTGGTCGAAATCACACGATCTAAATATTCCTCTCCACTTAAAACTTGCATCCGCAATTCATTTGCTAATTCGCTTATCAGTACTGATTCACCCATTTTTTATCCTCATTTCTTCTCGTTCACCGTCAAGTAATTTTTTACAGTAATTTGATTATGCTGATTTATTGGTTCTTCATTATTGTAACAAAAAATGTCAGAACATGATAGATCACATTCTGACATCGCTAAATTTTTACTGTA
>JAATGB010000068.1 GCA_015654945.1 Lactobacillales bacterium
AAAGAACATGAACTGGGAATACTTTAAAGCAACGATTCAACAGCTGCTTTCAGAAGAAGAAACAGGTGAAATCTATCGCCAACGAAAACTTGACGTTGAACCAGCTTTCGGTCATCTGAAGGCTTGTTTAGGGTTCCTTCGGTTCTCTGTCCGAGGGAAACAACAGGTTCATAATGAAATGGGATTTGCGTTAATGACTGTAAATTTAAGGAAATATCGGTTAAATACATCAGTGAATACGGAGAATTCTTCCAATAATCTAAAAAATAGAAGACCGAAAATCATTTTTACGATTTTCGGTCTTCTGTTTTATGTTTCTGGGAACTTATGTCCCAAGCTCATTTTTTGTATTGCTTTATTTAAAACTAAACCAATTGAAATTCTTTGTTTTTTAATTCATAGATATAGTCGCACGCTTCTGCCACTTCCTTTTCATGCGTGACCATGATAACACATTTATTTTGCTCATGCGCAATTTTTTGAAAGAGCGTAATGATATCTTTTGATGTTTGCTCGTCAAGATTCCCGGTTGGTTCATCAGCAACAATCAAGTCATGCTCACAGCACATTGCGCGGACGATGGCCACCCGTTGTTGTTGCCCCCCAGATAGTTTTGAAACGGGTTTGGAAGCAAGGGATGAGTCGATGCCGACATTTGCAAGACTGGCTAATGCGTATTCTTTACGGTTGCTTCGCTCGGATTGGGTAATATCCATCGCGGTTGTTACATTTTGGATGGCAGTCATATAGGGTAACAAATTATATGCTTGAAAGACGATGGATACACAGTTTTTACGATAATTTGTCAAACCAATTTTGTTAATCTGCGAATCGTTAAAGAGGATTTCCCCTTCTTTCGGTTTATCGAGTCCAGCGACTAGAGAAAGAAAGGTCGTCTTTCCTGAACCGCTTGAACCGAGAATAGCATAGGATTTTCCTTTTTCAAAATTCAAATTCACGTCTTTATAGAGGTAGGAATCTTTTTTGTCGTACCAATAGCCAATATTTTTAGCTTCTAACATAGAATGAACACTCCTTTACGTAGTCAGTATTTTTTTCGGTTGTAGTCGTAAAATGCCAATGGAGGAAAGCAAGACGGAAATAAAGCAAATACCTAAACCGATCGCACCTAATGTGCCAATTTCTTGGGCAGAAAGGGTGATGTCTAATTTCTTGATTTGTTTCGCGGAGGTAGCACTGCTTGCACCGATATTTCCAAAGCCACCGCGTTGACCACCACGTTGACCGCCACCTTGTTGACCGCCAGCCTGTTGGGTATTGCTACTGCTTGAAGTGGTTGCCGATGTTTGTTGATCTAATAATTGCTGGCCAACAACATTGCCGACAATTCGACCACTAAAGCCTGCGATGACCAAAGAAACAAGCATAATTACGAATAATTCAACGAAGAATTGGAAGACAACTTTCAAACGACTTTCGCCAATTGAAAGCAAAACACCAATTTCATATCTTCTTTCTCTGATCGTAATCATGACAATGAGTGAAAGGATGATAATCCCAGCTCCCGTTACAAGCAAGACGATATTTTTAGCAAAACTGGCGACATTTGAAATGGGTTCAATCATTTGTTGATAGGTTTGATCATTGGTTTCAAGGCTAAAGGTATCCGTGTTAATTAATTTTTTAGCTGCTTTCACGAAAGCATCCAATTTTTCGGGATCTGATAAGGTATAAGTGACAGAATCAGCAGTATCTGTATAATCGTCTCCTTTTAATGTGTTGGCAAAGGTATAAGAAGTATACAGGGTATTCGATGGGTTAAGAAAATTAAAATTCATGCCCAAAGAGTCACTAGAGCTGGTCGTTTTATAAATCCCTTTGACCGTCATTTTATAGGTGGTATCTTCATCTGTTGGGTTGGAAATTGTAAAGGTGTCACCGACTTTCAAATCATTGGCTTCAGCTAGCGATTTTTCAATCAAAACATTGTTTGTTCCTTCATCTTCTTTGGTGATTGCTTCACCAGAAGTAAGCTTTGCTGTTTCATCGGAAAAATCAGAAGCAAGAGCAGACGAGAGCACGCCTGAAATGCTAAAGTCTCCTTGGGCATTGCCAGCACCAAACTGTTTGCTTGAACCCCCACCTGGCATTCCTTGTGCGTTGCTATCGGCCGAAGAATCAGTTGTTGTCGAAGAATCTGTTGTATCCGCTGAACTAATCGGTTCGATATCGTCACCAGCTCCTGCCGAAGTTGAAGAGAGAATGCTGTAAGAACTTACGTTATCTAATTTACTGATTTTTGTTGCGGTACTAATAGATACCGGTGTAAGTGAAAAGCTTCCAGCATCGGGCCTTCCACTCGAAGAATCACTTGAATCGCTATCCGTAGATGAATCACTTTCTTGATTTTGCGAAAGAGCATTTTCACGATTAGCGGAGAGTGTTGCAGTTGCCCCTAAGCTTTGTTTCGCGTTATCCGCGGCTTTTAAAGAAGCACTTTGAATCGTCAAACCGGCTAAAATAAAAATTAAAATTACTGTAAAGATGGCACAAAGTAAAAGTGAGCGCCCTTTTTTCACTTTGACACTCAAAAGTGCACGTTTCAAAAAATTCATAAAAATCCTCCTAGATAATTTATTTAACGATGGCTTCATTATCATAATCATGTTTTCTTAAGGGGAGCTTAAAGTTATAAAAAAAATTGCTCTTTACAAAGAGAACGTATGTTTGTATAATTTAGAGTGAGAAAGGGGATGACAAGATGTTTGACTATACAAAAGAGCGCAGAGAAGACATTTTATGTATCGATGTAAAATCTTTTTATGCTTCGGTCGAGTGTGTGGCGAGAAACTATCATCCCTTAGAAAAAATCCTCGTTGTGATGAGTCATGCGGAAAATGCCGGAGGGTTAATTTTAGCTTCTTCTCCTAAAGCAAAAGAAGTTTTACATATTAGCAATGTTTCGAGAAAGTGGGATTTACCTGATCATCCAGATTTAGTGATTGTTCCACCGCGGATGAATCTGTACATTGAGAAAAACAAAGAAATTAATACTATTTTTCGAAAATATGTACCAGATGAGGCCTTACATATTTATTCGATCGATGAAAGCTTTCTCTCCGTTGGTCCAAGCTTGCATTTGTTTCAGGCAGAAAATGCCCATGAACTCGCACAAAGAATCCAGCGAGATGTGTTTCAGCAAACCGGTTTGTATCTGACGATTGGGATTGGTGATAATCTGTTGTTGGCCAAACTTGCGCTGGATATTGAAGCCAAGCACAATGAAAATTTTATTGCGGAGTGGCGCTATGAGGATGTGCCGAATACAGTTTGGCAGATTGAAAATATTCAAGACATGTGGGGAATTGGACAGCGCATGGCAAAAAGGCTTTACAAAATGGGGATTCGAACGGTTCGAGAATTGGCACACAGTAATTTTTATGAGCTGAAGGACTCTTTAGGCAGTATTGGTGCCCAGCTTTATGCGAATGCTTGGGGAATTGACCGCAGTCAAATCGAAGAAAAGTTTCATCCAGTAGAAAAAAGCTATGGAAATTCACAAATATTGCCACGAGATTACCGAGACGAACAGGAAATAGTAGTCGTTATTCGCGAAATGGCGGAGCAAGTCGCAGTTCGATTACGACAGCACCGTTGCCAAACGGCCTGTGTCCATTTAGGTATTCGGTATGCATCATTTGAAAAAGAACGCGGTTTTTCACGCCAAGAAAAAATTCCCCTAACGGCAAATTCAAAAAAATTAACGGAAATATGTTTGGAAATTTTTCATCGCTTTTATAAGCAGCAAGCCGTTCGACAGATTGGAATTACCTATTCGAAATTGACTTACCAAACAGGGATTCAATTAGATTTGTTTTCAGAACCAGAACAACAATTAAATGAAGAAAAGCTAGATATTTTGCTGAATAAGGTGAGGGATAAATACGGATTTCAAGCAATTGTCCATGCAAGCAGTTTACTGACAGGAGCGACGGCAATTACGCGCAGTAATTTAGTTGGTGGCCATGCAGGTGGAAAGGAGCAGAAAAATGAGAGAAATTGAAGATTACCGTGATCGCGGTATGAAAAAATGGGCGGGGTTCTACCTTTCAGAGCATACAGAACGGCGTGAACACCAGCTTCAACAAGAAGCCAAGCAAAATACACAGAAACGCGCGATGGACAGGGAGGAAATTCAAAAAATTATACAAGAAGCGATTGTTCATTCGCAGCATGTAGCGATCCAATTAGAAGCCGTAGATATTGAAGGAAATTATTATGACGATATTAGTGGGAAAATTGTTGGTGGTGATGAACTGGGCTTATTTATTGAGCAGCAAAAAGTTGATTTTGATGAAATTCGTCATATCCAAATTATTTCGTATAAAAAATGGAGTGAAATCGCGGAGGAAGACTATTGAATTTTGTTTCTTGTGCTAGAATAAAAGTATATGCTAGCTTAGAAAGGTGCGGTTGAGAAAGTGCGAAAGGTCGAAGTTCTGCCCTATTCCCCAAATTGGAAAAAACAGTTTGAAGTAGAAAAGCAAGTTTTGATGCGTATTTTTGGCAAAGAAGCTGTCGCGGTTCATCATATTGGGAGCACAGCCATAGAGGGCATGTCTGCTAAACCAGTAATTGATATTTTAATCGAAGTGAATTCGATTGTGGCTGCGGCAAAGTATGTGGGTGAAATGCGTGCACAGGGCTATGTTTTTTTGGGTGAAAATGGCATAAGTGGCCGGGCTTTCTTTATCAAAGGTGGCGAACAGCGGACACACCATGTCCATATATTTCAAGCCGGAAATTCCGAAGTGGCGCGGCATCTGTTGTTTCGCGATTACCTGCGAAACCATTTAGTAGCAGCGCAACAGTATAGTGAATTGAAACAAGCGCTTGCTCAAAAATACCCTACGAACATTGAGGCTTACATTGAAGGGAAAAATGATTTTATTAGGGAAATAGATGAAAGAATCAAAGATTAATTTTTGGTAAAAGCATGAAAAACGAACGAAGAACTATAGACATTTAAAAAGGAAGAGCGTACAATAAAAAGGCTACATTACTGAAATGAAGGAGTTTTTATGAAAAAATTTGATACATCTTACTTGTGGTGGCTGCTACCGCTCACATTAATCGTTTTACGATTATTTGTGTTTGATTTAGTTACAGTATCGGGCCATTCAATGGATCCTACTTTAGCAGATAAAGAAAAATTAGTGGTTTACAAACATGCGCAAGTTAAACGCTTTGATACAGTTATTGTGCGTTCATCAGAAGATGACAGTAAAAATTTGGTCAAACGAGTAATTGGGCTGCCCGGTGATACGGTTGAGATGAAGCAGGATACACTGTTCATCAATGGCAAGAAATACAAGGAGCCCTATTTAGAGAGTTTCAAGAAAAAATTCAAAAAAGATAAGCTGCAAAAAGAATATTCTTATAGTGAAGATTTTCAAGCTTATGTTGAAACAAAAACAGCATTTACCGAAGATTTCAAGATCGAGGTACCGAAAGGTCAGTATTTCGTGTTAGGAGATAATCGACCAATTTCTCATGATGGTCGTGCCTTTGGTCCAGTTGAAAGTAAGAATATCAAAGGGGTGGCAAAATTTGTTTATTGGCCTTTTAAACGTTTTGGTACTTATCAGGGTTAATTAAAAAATAAAAGAAGCTTAGCTGAAAATTGTAGTGACCCCCAAAAGTTAGACCTGAAAATCTAACTTTTGGGGGTCGGCTCAAATAGTAATTTCAGCTAGGTTTTTTTGTAAGACGAAAATTCGCTAAATGAAGCAATAAATGGTAAAATGACACAGGAAAATCCTATAGAAAAGAGTGACAAAAATGGTATTAACAACCGAAGATTTTGATTTTGATTTACCCGAAGAGCTGATCGCACAAACACCTTTGGTACAACGTGAAACCTCACGTTTATTAATTCTTGACCATCAGAAAAAAGAAATAGAAGACAAACATTTTTATGATATTATCGAAGAATTGCACGCGGGAGATGCGCTGGTTATGAATGATACCCGGGTGTTACCAGCTCGTTTGCATGGTGAAAAGCCTGAAACTGGGGGACATTTGGAAGTACTGTTATTGAATAATACTTCTGGAAATGAATGGGAAACGTTAATTAAGCCTGCTAAGCGTGCAAAAGTGGGAACTCTGATTTCTTTTGGTGATGGGCGTTTAAAAGCACAAGTCAAAGCTGAATTGGAACATGGTGGACGGATTGTCGAATTCGAATATGAAGGTGTTTTTTTGGAAATTTTAGAATCATTGGGTGAAATGCCGTTGCCACCTTATATTAAAGAAAGATTGGCAGATCCTGAACGTTATCAAACTGTTTACGCAAAAGAAAATGGCTCCGCCGCTGCTCCGACTGCCGGTTTGCATTTTACCAAAGAATTACTACAAAAAATCGCTGCAAAGGGAATTAAATTGGTTTATCTTACCTTACATGTAGGGTTAGGAACGTTTCGCCCGGTGAGTGTCGATAATATTGCGGAACATACGATGCATAGTGAATTCTATCGCTTGACAGAAGAAGCCGCCCAAACATTAAACGAAGTCCGAGAAAAAGGTGGGAAAATTGTTGCGGTGGGTACGACCTCGATTAGAACATTGGAAACGATTGGTACCAAATTTCATGGTGCGATTCATGCTGATAGTGGCTGGACAGACATTTTTATCACACCAGGGTATCAGTTTCAAGTCGTAGAAGCTTTTATTACAAATTTTCATTTGCCAAAATCAACGTTAGTGATGCTTGTCAGTGCATTTGCTGGTAGAGAACAGGTATTAGCTGCTTACGAGCATGCCGTTGCCGAAAGATATCGCTTCTTTAGCTTTGGAGATGCCATGTTTGTGAAATAAGGCGATACTAATTAATCGTTGTTATCTTTCGTTTTTTTTGTTACGCTAAGTTTAATAAAAAAGAATTTTTTGGAGGGAATCGAAGAAAATGACACGAAAAAGAGGATTTGAAAAAATCAGCAAATATGCAAATACGGTTCACCTACCAGTAAGAGCAACAAAGCATGCCGCTGGTTACGATTTTGAAGCAGCTGAGGAGGTAATAATCCCAAGTCTTTGGAAAAAAGGTGTAGCAACTGTTTTAAAAGCAGCTTTGAACAAAGAAAGCGTTGAATTACTAGATGAAAAATCGGTAAAACCAACATTGATACCAACAGGAATCAAAGCCTATATGGAAGAAGATGAATATTTGCAATTATGCAATCGTTCTAGTAATCCGTTGAAGCAATTCTTACTTTTAGCAAATGGTGTGGGTGTAATTGATGCAGATTACTATAATAATGAAGACAACGAAGGACATATTATGTTCCAGTTCCTTAACTTTGGCTTAAAAGACAAAACAATCAAAAAAGGGGAACGGATTGGACAAGGAATTTTTCTCTCTTTTTTGAAATCAGACCAAGATGTTAGTGGTGCTGATCGTACAGGTGGATTTGGTTCGTCTGGGAAATAAACTCGCTGAAAAAACGCATAGAAGCTGTGCGTTTTTTTCTTTGATAAATTAATATTAATTTGCTATTTTATTACAATAAATGCGTATATATATGTTAGAATAGAAGGATATCATGAGGAAGTTAAAGGAGTTTAGACATCGTGGCGAAAAAAGTAAAAACACAATTTAGCTGTCAAGCTTGCGGATATGTTTCGCCAAAGTATCTAGGTCGTTGTCCTAATTGTGGTGCATGGAACGAAATGATGGAAGAAAAAATTGAAGAACAACCGGATCGGCATAGCCGTGTCAGCTTTACAGGTAAGAAAACTACGCCAGTTACGTTAAGCAAAATTGTTTCGCAAAAAGAGCCTCGCGTGAAGACGGAATTAGAGGAACTTAATCGGGTGCTGGGTGGTGGCGTTGTACCAGGATCACTCGTTTTAATCGGTGGAGATCCAGGAATTGGTAAATCAACGTTGTTATTACAGGTTTCGCAACAATTAAACAAAGCCCACGGAAAAGTGTTATATGTTTCTGGTGAAGAAAGTGCGGAGCAAATCAAAATGCGGGCTGAACGTTTGAGCGTCGTTGGAAATGATTTTTATGTATACCCTGAAACAGATATGACTGCAATTCGTCAAACCATTGAAGAACTGCAGCCAGATTATGTAATTATTGATTCGATTCAAACTATGATGCAACCAGATCTTTCAAGTGCTGCGGGTAGTGTCAGTCAAGTCCGAGAAAGCACGGCGGAATTAATGCAAATCGCTAAAACTAACCAAATTGCAATCTTTATTGTTGGGCATGTAACGAAAGAAGGCGCACTGGCAGGTCCACGAATGTTAGAACACATGGTCGATACAGTGCTCTACTTTGAGGGCGATCGTCATCATACTTTTCGCATTCTACGTGCGGTGAAAAATCGCTTTGGCTCGACGAACGAAATTGGTATTTTTGAAATGCGCGAACAAGGATTGGTCGAAGTCACCAATCCTTCAGAAGTCTTTTTAGAAGAGCGATTAGCTGGGGCAACTGGTTCAGCCATTGTCGTTTCAATGGAAGGAACAAGACCCATTTTGGTCGAAGTTCAAGCGCTTATCACACCTTCTATTTTTGGCAATGCCAAGCGCACTTCTACTGGCTTAGATTATAATCGAGTTTCATTAATTATGGCCGTTTTAGAGAAAAGGGCGGGCTTGCTTTTACAAAACCAAGATGCGTATTTAAAAGCTGCTGGTGGAGTGAAGCTGGACGAACCAGCGATTGATTTAGCGATTGCAGTGAGTATTGCTTCTAGTTACAAGGAAAAGGGAACCTCACCAGAAGAAGCTTTTATTGGCGAAATTGGTCTAACAGGCGAAATCCGACGCGTAAATCGAATCGAGCAACGTGTGGGTGAAGCACAAAAGCTAGGCTTTAAACGCATATATATTCCTAAAAATAACCTTTCAGGATGGCAACCTCCAAAAGGAATTGAAATCGTTGGAGTTGCAACCATTTCGGAAGCATTAAGAAAAATATTTAAATAATAGAAGGAGGGAAAAGGATGGAAAAACGATTTATTCATTTATTTATGGTAGTACTCGGTATTAGCATCGGCATCACTTTCATACCAGAACTGTGGCAAATTCTTGATGTGGAGCCAAATACCTTTTTAAATAATATCTTTACAAATGGCTTGATCGGTGCAATTATTCTATTTATTATTTCAACCATTATCATCAGTCATGTTTTGAATTTAATAAAAAGTGCGGAGCATTTTCTTAGTGAAAAAAGTGCAACATATTTGCTATTTGGGAGTGTGGGCACAATCGTCGGTTTGATCTTAGGTGTTTTAATTTCAATTCCAATGCTAAATAGTGTGATTCCGATTGTTAATAATGTTTTACCGACTTTTGTCATGATCATTTTAGGTTATTTAGGTTTTCGTGTCGGAACTACCCGAACGGATGACTGGAAAAAGTTTTTTGTAAGTAAAAATAAAAAAAATACGGGAGAAGTTTTGGAGCGTCGAGCGGATGAAACCTTTCGCAAATATAAAATTCTTGATACGAGTGTCATTATCGATGGGCGTATTTATGATATTGCAAAAACTGGATTTTTAGAAGGCGTCATTTTAATCCCTAATTTTGTTTTGTATGAGCTGCAGTATATTGCGGACTCAGGAGATAGTTTGAAAAGGGTGAGAGGTCGCCGAGGTTTAGATATTTTAAATCTATTGCAAAAAGAAGAAGACATTGTTGTTGAGATGTACGATGGAGATTTTGAGGATATTCCAGAAGTTGATAGTAAGCTCATCAAATTAGCAAAATTGTTAGATGGCGTGGTTGTGACGAACGATTATAATTTAAATAAAGTTTGCGAATTTCAAAATGTTCCCGTGTTAAATATTAACGCATTAGCAAATTCAGTAAAACCGGTCGTGATCCCAGGTGAGACGATGCAAGTAACCGTTGTTAAATCAGGAACTGAAAGACAGCAAGGTGTCGCCTATTTAGATGATGGCACGATGATTGTGGTGGAAGATGGACAATATTATATGAACAAAGATTTACTAGTGATCGTAACAAGTGCATTACAAACGGCTGCTGGCAGAATGATTTTTGCCAAACCCGCACATTCACAAAAAGGGATTGATGAAAAAGTGGATGAAAAGAAAGCAACCAAGTAACGTGACTAGTATTTAAAAGAAAGACAGGAGCAAAGAGATGTCCTATGAATTAATTCTTTTGGCTGCAGGTCAAGGCAAACGGATGCAAGCGCCACGAAATAAGGTGTTGCTGTATTTACTGGACAAGCCCGTTATTGCGTATTCTTTAGAGCTGTTTTTACAAGATCCTAATTGTGCGCATATTATTCTTGTGGCACGTACGGGAGAAACCGAGCTGTTAAAAACTGAAATACAGCCGTATTTGATCCATTTGCAAATACCGTTTACGATCGTCGAGGGTGGAGCAGAAAGGCAAGATAGCGTTTACCAAGGACTACTGCATATGAAAGATCCAGCTCATTATGTTTTTGTCCATGACGGTGCACGCCCGTTTCTAAAAAAAGAACAGCTTACGGATTTGTATCAATGTGTGCTGGAAAAAAAAGCGGCAATTCTGGGTATTCCGGTGAAAGATACGATAAAAAAAGTGCAAAAAAATCAAATAGAACGAACGATTCCACGTGAACAGTTATGGCAAGCACAGACACCACAAGCTTTTATTGGCTATGAATTAAAGCAAGCGCATGAGCAAGGGCAAACAGCCTCTTTTTTAGGCACCGATGATGCTTCATTAATGGAAATGTATAGTTCACGACAGATTGAGCTGGTTTTAGGGCGTTTTGATAATATCAAATTGACGACGCCTGAAGATTTACTTTTTGGTGAAGTGCTCGCGAAAAGAAAAGGAATATAAAAAGAGGTGAAAGCATGTTTCGAATTGGTCAAGGCTTTGATGTACATCCGTTAGTTGCAGGTCGTGCATGTGTCATTGGTGCTGTTGAAATTCCATATTCTAAGGGCTTGTTAGGTCATTCGGATGCAGATGTGTTACTTCACGCAGTTATAGATGCTTTATTAGGCGCTGCGGGAATGGGTGATATTGGTCAGCTTTTCCCCGATACCAATCTACTTTTTAAAGATGCCGATTCGCGTCAGCTTTTGGCGTTTGCATGGGAGAAAATTCAATCAGACGGCTTTACTATTGGCAATATTGATTGTACAATTTTAGCTGAGCAACCTCAAATGACACCTTATGTGGAAAAAATGAAACAAAACATTGCAACTACGTGTCAAATTGAGCCGCAACAAGTAAACATCAAAGCAACCACAATGGAACAACTGGGCTTTATAGGGAAAGAAGAGGGCATTGGTGCAATCGCCATTGCACTTTTACAAAAGAAAAAACAGAAAGAGGATTAAAAAATGACAAAAAAAGTACGCGTACGCTATGCTCCTAGTCCAACTGGACATTTACACATCGGAAATGCTCGAACTGCTTTGTTTAATTATCTTTATGCACGTAGTCATGACGGCGATTTTATTATTCGTATTGAAGATACGGATCAAAAAAGAAATATTGCGGATGGTGAAAAAAGTCAATTAGAAAATTTAGCATGGCTAGGCATGGATTGGGATGAATCACCTGATAAACCAGGAACCGTCGGACCTTATCGTCAATCTGAAAGACTAGAAATCTATGCGCCATTGATTGATCAGTTATTGGCAAGTAACCTTGCGTACAAATGTTATTCAACAGAAGAAGAATTAGAAGCAGAAAGAGAAGCACAAAAAGCACGTGGAGAAATGCCTCATTATGGTGGAATGTGTGCGAATTTAACGGTAGAAGAACAAGCAGCTTATGAAGAAGCAGGACGAGAATCCGTGATCCGCTTCCGTGTACCAAAGAATCGGGAGTATACGTTTGACGACTTAGTAAAGGGAACCATCACATTCGAATCGGATAGCACGGGTGGTGACTTTGTGATCTTAAAACGAGATGGCATGCCAACCTATAATTTTGCGGTTGCAGTCGATGACCATTTTATGGAAATTACCCATGTTTTACGTGGCGACGACCATATCGCAAATACACCAAAACAATTGATGATTTACGAAGCTTTTGGCTGGGAACCGCCAAAATTTGGTCATATGACATTGATTATCAATAGTGATACCGGAAAAAAATTAAGCAAACGGGACGAAACCATTCTGCAATTTATTGAGCAATACCGCGAACTTGGTTATTTACCAGAAGCGATGTTCAACTTTATCGCTTTACTCGGTTGGTCTCCTGTTGGCGAGCAAGAAATTTTTTCCCCGCAACAATTAATTGAACAGTTTGATGCGGATCGTTTAAGTAAATCTCCGGCAGCTTTTGATAGCAAAAAATTAGAATGGGTTAACAATCAATATATTAAAAAATTACCCCTTGAAACCGTAACAGAAATGGCTCTTCCTTATTTAATTCAAGCTGGTAAAATAGCAGAAAATCCAGCGAAGGAACAATTGGATTGGGTACAAAAATTAGTGGGTCTGTATCAAACGCAAATGAGTCATGCGGCAGAGATTACAACGTTATCCGCTTTATTTTTCAATGAAGAATTGCATTTAACTGACGAATCAAAAGAAGTTTTAGCAGGAGAAACAGTTCCGACAGTATTAGCTGATTTTAAAGAAAAAGTGGCAGCTTTAGCAGTATTTGAAGAAGCGACGATTAAAGCAGCGATTAAAGAAGTTCAAAAGGATACTGGCATTAAAGGGAAAAATCTGTTTATGCCGATTCGTGTCGCAGTTACAGGCCAAATGCATGGTCCAGAGCTAGCAGAAACGATTGAATTGTTAGGAAAAGAGAAAACAGTTGCTCATTTGAACAAATGGCTATAAAATAATAAAAACGCGATGATAAGAAAAAGTAAGAAAAAAATTGGTTTCAGCGAGTCTGTGGGTGGTGGAAACAGACCTAATTTTTTTCCGAATTGCCTCTTTGAGTGGTTCTAAAGAAATAAAGTAGTTAGAAACGAGTCATGATCGTTAACTCATGTAGAGGTGAAAATAGCTATTTTCACGAATAAAAGTGGAACCACGTAGAAAGCGTCTTTTAAATTAAGAATTATTCTTATTTTAAGAGGGGCTTTTTTTTTCAAAGAAATAAAATAAGGAGGGAAATTGGTGATCAAGCGATTGAAAGAAGACATACAAGCGGTCAGAGAACATGATCCAGCCGCACGAAATAACTTAGAAATTTTTTTGACATATCCAGGCTTGCATGCACTATGGGCACATCGGATTTCACATTTTCTTTATACACATCATTTCCCTCTTTTAGGAAAAATGCACGCGCAATTTTGGCGTTTTCTGACAGGGGTGGAAATTCATCCTAATGCGCAAATTGGACGAAGGGTTTTTATTGATCATGGCATGGGGGTTGTGATTGGTGAAACCTCCATTGTAGAAGCGGATGTGGTCTTATTTCATGGCGTAACGCTAGGGGGAACAGGAAAAGAAAAGGGTAAGCGCCATCCAACCGTTAAAAAGGGAGCAATGATTAGTGCAAATGCACAGATCTTAGGTCCGATAGTCATTGGTGAATATGCAAAAGTAGGCGCTTCGGCAGTGGTTTTGTCAGATGTTCCAGCATATGGAACGGCTGTGGGAATCCCTGCTAAAGTAGTAAAGATAGCTGGAAAGAAGATGGAGGAAAAAGAGCATGATTAAGATTTACAATACGCTAACAAGAAAAAAAGAAGAATTTCAACCAATTGAGCCAAATAAAATTCGGATGTATGTTTGTGGTCCTACGGTTTATAATTATATTCATATTGGCAATGGTCGCAGTGTGGTCGCGTTTGATACGATCCGCCGTTATTTTGAGTACCGCGGCTACGAGGTGAATTATGTTTCAAATTTTACCGATGTGGACGATAAAATTATTCATGCTGCAAAGGAAATGCAGACAACACCACAAAAAGTATCGGAAAAGTTTATTGCCGCATTTAAAGAAGATACTCAAGCGTTAGCGGTGAAAGAGGCTACCTTGAATCCGCGCGCAATGGATCATATCCCAGAAATGATAGAGTTTATCCAAGATTTGCTAAAAAAAGGTTATGCTTATGAAGCTGATGGGGATGTTTATTACCGTACACGTAAGTTTAAAAATTATGGTCAATTAAGTCATCAATCAGTTGATGATTTAGAAATTGGTGCGAGCCAAAGAACGGGCGA
>JAATGB010000045.1 GCA_015654945.1 Lactobacillales bacterium
CAGAAAATGCGACCGGTGCGTTAAGTGATACGGCACAAACAGTAACGTATACCTACACGAAGGATCCGGTAAAAGCCCAAGATGTGACCGTGAAATATGTCGATCAAGAGGGAAACGAAGTCCATGAACCCCAAACGATTGACGGCAATATCGGCGATGAGTATGATGCCACGACAGATGCCTATAAATTAGCTATTAAAGGTTATACCTTAGATGCAAGTAAATTGCCAACGAATGCGACAGGCACACTAAATGACATCGCACAAACCGTAATCTATGTATATGAGCAAAATACAACGCCATCAAGCACCACAGACTCTAATAATACAGCTGAAACAAATACAAGCGCAACAGTCACACCGCCGAATACTACTTCGGAAAGCTCAGCTGATCGTTCAGAAAAACAACTTCCGCGAACAGGACAAGGAGGGAAACAAGAACTGCTATTCATTATTGGGGGATTATTGCTTCTATGCAGTACACTGACCTACTTTGTTCGTAAGAAAAAAGTGTGATCAAAGTAAATAAGTTAACTAATTTTTTTGCGATACTATTGTTTGAAAAGAACTGCAAAACAACCTGTTGCTACCAAATTCGGTAGTAACAGGTTGTTTTTACAAACTATTTTACGGGTTATTCTTCATGTGTAGCGGCTTGTTCTTGCTTAAGCAACGTTTGGTCATAATGACGAATAAATGGATACCAAACGACAAAAGCAACCAAAGCACAAAGTATCGATAAAATCCCGCCTTCCCAGCTAGATGTAGCAATAAATCCGCTTAATCCAACAGGTGTTGGCCACGGTTGTTGCAAGATGATTTTATGAACGATGTGTGTCGAGACTGCAAAGTAACCGACAATCCCCGAAATAAGTGGGGCACAGATAAAGGGAATCAAGAGCTGAACGTTATAAACAATTGGCAAACCGAATAAAATTGGCTCATTGATATTAAAAAGTGCCGGAACAAGCTCCACTTTCCCAATTCCCTTTAATTGAGCTGATCTCGCACGAAAAGCTAGCCAAATAGCCATTCCTAAAGTTGCGCCAGAACCGCCAATAATAACAAATGCATTCATTGGATCGCCAGCAAAAAAATGTGTTGATCCGTTCACATTGGCTGCCATATTTGCTAATACGATTGGGGTGTAGAATGAACTGATAATTGTGGCACCATGAATACCAAACCACCAGAGCAAATGAACCAAGAAAATAATAACCAAGAAGCCCCACCATGTATCCGCGATATTGCTGATAAATGAAAATGGAATGTAAAGGATCTTAAAGAGATCCGTTCCAACTAAAACTAAAATCAAATTAATTAATGCAACGATCAACGCGACACAAAAACCAGGAATCAACGCGCTAAATGAGTTAGAAACACCAGAAGGGACAGAATCTGGCATTTTAATTGACCAGTTATGTTTAATTGTAAAGCGATAGATTTGAACAGTTAACCAACCAACAACTAAACCAGTAAAAATCCCCACAGCTCCAATTCTTGTAATGCCCGATGCTGAAACGGCATAGCCGCCACCGACGATATTACTCTTATCCAACGATTGTACAAACTGAATCGAACCACTCTTCCAAATTAATTGTGGTACTGTAATGAACATGGCCATTAAGAACATAAACAACCCATTAAGTGGGTTTAAGTCAATATGTTCTTCGTCACGATAGATTTGTGTGTAAGTATAGGCAAATGTACCGGAAAATACCAAAGCCAAAATTCCCATGGTTGAATTATATACAACCTGGAATAAATTCGTAAAACGACCGACTGTGTCCGCATAAATACCTGCAAACCCAGGAATTTGAAATGCTTGTGGTAAAATGGTTAAAATTAAGAAAATAGCACCAATAATCGAAAATGTAATAACGCTATAACCAGCGGCCATGATCGCCCGCACAAAGCGGGAGCTAGCAAATTTACCAGCTACGGCTGTCATTTTTTCTTTGAAAGAGCCCGAATTATTTTCGTCCATAAAATTTACCTCCTAAAATTTTTAGTGTGAATGAAACCAACTAGAAACTTGGCAATATATGTAATCGGTTTCTTTTTTTGAAAATAAAAAAAGTGAATTCCGAAAAATATTGGTGTTGCCACAGTGTTCTGATAAAAATTGAATCAATAATTGCTTATTTATTCCTATTTTTTGAACAACCAGCTCCTTTCAATTTCTATAAATAAAGCGCTTTCTTTACTTAAACAATTATAAGCGTCTGTTATTCATTTTACAAGTATCAGGCACTATTTATGCACTCTCTCATTAAAAATTTATTTTCAAGTTAATAATAAAAAAGCTTTAGCAATCGATGCATAACTAAAACTCAATAGAAGGTTTTTAACGAAAGAGTTGACAAATTCCAAAAACCGAGTTAAGGTACTTTAGTATCTTATTTTCTTTAAAGAATTGTCAAAAGCGTTTAAAAATCAATAGTACTAGGAGGTATTTAGAATGCGCACGATTTCAACTCAGTCATTATCAAAAAAGTATCGTCAATTTCAGGCGCTGAATAATGTTCATCTCTCTGTTAATGAGGGGGAAATTTATGGTTTTATTGGTTTAAATGGTGCAGGAAAAACAACAATGATGCGCTTGTTGCTAAACATGATCAAACCAACTACAGGATCTGCAACTATTTTGGGAAAGAACGTCGCAAACGTTTCAGCGGATTTTTGGAACAATGTAGGGTATTTAATTGAGACACCTCATGGATATGCTAACCTTACAGTTAATGAGAATTTAGAAATGTATGGAAAAATGCGCAGGATTCCTAAAAAAATGCGGCAGTCCAGAATTGCTGAACTGATGGATCAAATAGATTTAACAACTTATAAAAATAAAGCAGTGAAAGAACTTTCTCTTGGAAATAAGCAGAAAATCGGTTTGATAAAAGCGCTAATGCATAAACCTAAAGTCTTACTGCTCGACGAACCAACGAATGGTCTCGATCCTCAAGGGCTAACGCAAGTCAAACACTTACTTCTCCATTTAGCGAAGGATGAAGGAACCACAATTTTGATCTCCAGTCATATTTTGAATGAAATGGAAAAGATATTTACTTCCTTTGGTATTTTAAATGATG
>JAATGB010000100.1 GCA_015654945.1 Lactobacillales bacterium
CCTATTTACCGGGTGCCAAGGCTCTGGTAAAACGGTCAGTTTAGTTGAGCGTTTAGAAGCATATCGAACGAGTTACGAGGGTTTGTTTATTGCGACAAATTTCGGCTATATTTATCAAGATTTAGCATTAGAGAAGTTTGAAGATATCGCAGAATTACCCGCACTTGTCCGACAATTGGGGTACAAGGGGCTTGTGATCGGTTGGGACGAAATTCAGAACGATTTTGACAGCCAAACAAGAACGTTTCCGATCGCTATACTTAGAACAATTACCCAACAACGTAAGCAGGCAATCAAGATTCTTGCGACAAGTCAGGTCTTTACGCGTGTTGCGAAACCGATTAGAGAACAGACTTTCAACGTCGTGCAATGTAAGACCTTCGCAGAACGTTGGACGTTTCAGAAGCATTATGATGCGGTCGAATACGAGTATTATATTGCCAAAGCCAATAAAGACGAAAAATTGGCAGTGAAACAAAAGCATAACTTTGTGCATACCGATACACTTAGAGAGCTGTACGATAGCTATGCAGTTATTGACAACTTAAACAAGTATGACGACAATATGAGTCTACAAGCTAGAATCGAGCAGGGGTATCTAAAGAACGACAAATTGTTAAATATAGAATCAAGTTAAAGTGATTGAGATCTCAACCACAGTTTGAGCTTAAAATAAATTTGTTATCTTAAAAGCTTCAGTTTTACAAATGTTCCTGGCGCAGCGTTTGTAATAAACATCTGTATATCAATGATCATAAAATAATCAATTAGTTTAAACATATAAAAAAAGAAAGAAACTAAATACAATTAGTTATTTAATGAGGCAATTTATGCACACACTATATGAATTTTTGTTCGTTGAAAAACTGGTTCGACATGAGGCAAAACGAAATATACGCGGATATTCCATAGACCGCTCGTACTGTTTATTATTTGTTCGTCCACCAAAATCTAGCCAATTACATGTTTTTACCCTTAATAGATCAATCGTTATCCCTGTATTAAAGCGGAATGACAAAATTAAATTGATTTTTGATTTGTTTACACGTGGCCATAATCGCAAAGTGGAAATTAAAATTCTTGCGGTTGAATTACTGGAGTAGTAAATACTTCACGATTTTTCTAGATTTAAAAATGGGTTTTATTTTTAATCTAAAAAAGAAGTGCTTCGTCAAAGCGGTTGCGCTTGACGACCTTAAGAAAAAATAACGTGATTGGAGTGAATTAGATTGTCGAAAGAAATACAAAATTTAGTAAGTGGGGGGTACAGTAACACCCCCCTACACTCTACAAAGAGAAATGCTCTAGAAGCTTGTGTGGACTGGTTTTCAGCTACATTTCATGAAAATATTTTTTTGAATGGTTTATGTGCCATGCTCCATTTATCTATTACAGATTTTGAATGCAAAGAATTAGCTAAAACAAACGAATATGATTGGCTTTACAATTATTCTGGCATAATTACGATTATGACGAGAAATGATAATAGTCAAAAGACGAAACAGGCACTTACTCACGTGGATATAAAAGGACAAGGCTGTCGATTTTTGGAAAATAATTGGCGTGACGGCATGACATGGGTTGATTTTTTTAATAATTTGAAATCGAGTTTTTCATTGCACCATATTACGCGTTTAGACATTGCTATTGATGATTACAAAGGCTTCCTAAACATTAACACATTACATCGTAAGCTACGCTTAAAACATTTTAGAAGTTCCGCTGGCATTAGATCGTGGCGGTATATCGAATCCGGGGATATCCAGAATTTCCAAGAGATAGACGGACAAACATTATATCTGGGAAAAGGGGACGTAGAATTTCGCTTTTATGATAAAAAAGGGCAACTGATTACTAACCAAAAGATCAATTTAGATCCTACTATCACTTTTTGGAATCGGTACGAAATTCAGCTAAGGCAAGACAGAGCACTTGCGGTTATGCATATGATTTCACAAGATAGGTTAGAAGTAGGGGAGTTGGTTCGATCCGTTATGTGTGAATATCTCACCTTTTTGGTTGAACATAAAACAGATAAGAATAAAAGTCGTTGGGCAGTTTGTAGTTGGTGGTCTCAATTTTTAAATGGTGTATCTGGCACCAAGTTAACGATGCAACCATTGGAAAAATCAGTCTACAGAACGCAAAACTGGATTGAAAAACAAGTTTCTGTTTCATTAGCGATTCTAGATGAATGTTTGAATGACAATGGTTACTATGTAAAGAGTTTGATTGCTGACGGTCAAAGACGTATGACAAAACAACATCGTCAAATGATTGATCAATTTCGAGTTTCCGAAAATTATCGTCAAACCATCAAAGATCAAGTAAGAAAAGAATCACAAAAAATTAGACCCAAGTTAGGAACCATACAAAGTATGGAAGCTTCAGAAAGAAACTGGGCAAACTTTCAACAGGCACAGGTTAACCATTAATTGTTAGCTCGGAATCATTACTACTTGAAGTTATTTTGAAGATAGAACAGCGAAGCCTATAAAGCCAACTTTTCAGCTTTATTCTAGTTAACATAATATATATTATACAAAGTAGTGTTTGATTAAAAAATAACTACTTCATTCTAATTATTTCTAACATTTAGCCATTATTAATTGTCAATTAAGTACACTCATATGTATAATAGATTTATGTTAGTAGTTTACATGCTACTATTTTTAAATAAGAAAAAGAAGGTGTTCATATGGTTGTTTCTTCTCCTAAGAAAGTAAGTGTTGCAGAACTTTTCTATGATTTGATTTTCGCTTACGCTATTGGAAAAATTGCCGCAATTATTAGTCAATTAAATTCTAATAATATGATCTCATTAGAACAGCTTTTAAAATTTTTCATGCTTTATTTAGTTTTTTGGTGTATTTGGACCTATCAAACGGTTTACTCAAATCGTTTTTTTGAGGAAAAGCTACAAGATTATGTATTCTTATTTTTTAATATGTTTGTAGTTATTGTTCTTTCACAAGCCATTCATTTCAACTTTCAAGAAACTTTTTCAACCTTTGTCGGCGCGACTACCTGCCTATTTCTGAGCATCGGTATTCAGTATTTTTTGAAATTTATCAAAACGGACCGAATCGAAGTGAAAAAAGTCTGCTTAAAACTTATGAATACAACGTTTATAGCTGTGATTATTAGTTTAGTTTCTTTATTTGTTGGTGAACCTATCAATTTTTGGATCTATTGCTTTGCGATTCTATTTGTGGGGTTTTATCCACTATTTTTTGGAAAAAATCTCCATACTCTTCCAACTAATTTCGAGCATTTAGCGGAACGATATAGCCTTTTCATTATCCTTTTATTTGGTGAAGCAATTATTTCAGTAGCTAAAACGATTACGTACCATCATATTTCAGTAGAAAGTCTGCTCTTCTTCTTAATTATCGTGTTTATGTTTAGCTTTTATATGATTGTCTATTCAAAAGGCTTAAACCACCATTTGAAAACAGCTGGATTAACCTTAATTCACACTCATTTATTTTTATTTATCGGTATTGGATTAAGCACTGTTTTACTTGAATTATATATTCACGAACATTTAAACAACTACTTCTTTATTGGCCTTTTTTTTCTGAGTAGCGCCCTATTTGTTATAGCAACTTTGCTTAATTTAAAAACATATCAAAAAGAAAAAGTTAGGTATACTTCGATGCAAAATAAAATTTTCTTAACTATTTTGGTAAGTGGCTTTGTGCTTAGCTATCTAACAAGCCATTTCGTACTTCCAACTCTCTTCCTTCTCGCCTTTATGTTCGTGTTATTTACCTTTTTCTCCTGGTACTTTATCGTAAATCAGCATAAAAACAATTGATTTTTTCATATTGTTACGATAAATTTCACTGAAATGTAGACAAAAATCAGCATTTTTGTTACAATTAATCGGATTAAAAAATATCGTTATTTGAACAAAGATATTAGGCTGAACACAAAGGAGAATTGGTATGAAAAAGTATATTTATTGGGTTGGTTGTTTACTTATATTCTTTTTGGCATTTTTGGTTTCAACTGATGCATATGCTGTTGATCAATTAGTTGTAGCGGCTCCCGAATTGAATACTCCCTATGAAGGTGATACGCAAATTTCTGGCAGAATTCCTGCCTATGGAACTCTTCCTTCCGGAGAAACCGTTCCTTTAAATGGTGTCTGGTCTGGAGCATATATCACAATCAATGGTAAAGCATACACGCCCAACACTTCGGGGCAGCAAATGTTTGACTATATCGTCACAAAAATTGACGATAATTGGTATTCATTTACGTTTACGTTACCGGATGCGACGATTTTAAAAGAAGGAGACAGTTTGCTATACTTCGTAATTAGTGGAAGTATTGATAATCCAACTGACTACCCGCAGCTCTCTCAGAAAATGTCTAATGAGCTAATCGTTTCTAAAAGAGTAGAACTGGAAGTCGGTGGTGACATTCATGTCTCGTACCAAGATGAACAAGGTAATGAGCTTCGTGAAGAAACGCTTTTACAAGGTAATGTCGGAGATCCCTATACGACAAGTTCAGAAGAAATTTTTGGGTATACATTGAAAGAAATTATTGGCAATCAAACGGGAACGTTTACTAATATCTCACAAGAAGTTACCTACATGTATACAAAAGATCCAATCAAAGCTGCTGATGTTACGATTCACTATCTTGATCAAGATGGCAATGAGCTTCATAGTAAGCAGACAATCAGTGGAAATGTTGGGGATCTCTACGATACTTCAACTGAAGTTTTTAAACTAAAAATTAAAGGTTATACATTAGATGAAAGTAAACTGCCAAACAATACCACGGGTACGCTAAGCGAAACAGGCCAGATAGTTACTTATACATATAGTAAAAATACGACCCCTACTACTCCAGATAATTCAGACAGCTCGAGAGCTTCATCTGAAAATAATAACAGAGAAAAAGCAAAAGCTGCCACGACTGCCACTTCTCAAAATAAATCCATAAGTCAGAAAGCAACGAAGCAAAAATTGCCCCGAACAGGAGAAGCCTCTTTTTCATTTGGATCTTATCTAGGTGCACTTATTTCATTAATGGCAATTTTGTGCTTCAAACTAAATAAACACGACACGAATTACTAAACTAAAAAAGATGATTAAAAGTAGGGTCAGTTCCACTACTTTCGGTCATCTTTTTTCAGTGTTTAGCGCATTAATTTTCTTAAACGTAACGCTAGTACTACCCAGAGAATCACACTAATTGCAATTGTAATAATCCAACCGAAAATATTATGTTCTAACGGAAGTGGCATATTCATTCCAAAAAAACCGGTTATGATTGTGGGTACAGTAAGTAAAATGGATAATACGGTTAAAAGTTTCATTGTATCATTTAAATTATTATTCAAAACATTATTGTAGGTTCCGGATAACTGCTGAAGGATTTGTGAGGATAACTGTGTCATTTCTACCAACTGCCTTGCTTCAATTAAAGCGTCTTCCAGCTGCTCTTGTTCATTTTCGTCTAATGTTTGGTGAATAAAATGAGCCTTAATTTGTTCTAATAAAATAATGTTTTGCTTCGAAGCAGAAACAAAATAAACAATTCCAGTTTCAAGATCTGATAATAAAAGTAAGTTTTGTTTCGTCGTTTTCTCTTTTAATTTTTGATTAATTAATTTTCTATCCGTATTCATTTCTTCAGTGCAAGGAAAAAAGGCCTCCGTAATGACGAACAAACTGCCAAATAGAAATTTAAAAATCGTCGCTTCCGGATTATTTTCTAAATATTTTTCCATTTTAGAAAAAACATATTGATTTTCGATATTTGTCACAGTAATCAAGCTATCCCCTTTTACGATAAAAGTCATCGGTGTCGTTTCAAAATGGTTGTCAATTTTCGTTAAATTCGGCACGGTGAAAATTAACACAAATGTATCTGTTATTCGATCGTAGTCTAAATGAGCCCGCTCATTTTTATCTAACGAGTACGCAACTACTTCTTGATCTATCTGATATTCTTTATAAAGTTGCTCTAATTCACCCTGATCATTTGGGTTGATATTAATCCAGATTTTATTCATCGTCAAAGATGTTTTGGTAATCATAACAATCAGCTCCTTTTCGTGTATCTATTACCCAAATCATTCTAAACTAATTAGAGTGAGAGATCAATACTTCGTTTTTGGCTTAACTTACACTGAATAAAATTATGGATACAAAATAGTTGACATGCTTGTGGATATCCTGTAGACTTCAACTTGTATTCGATATAGATACAAGTTGAAATTAGGAGGAATTTAATATGAAATATTTAGTAACAGCTGCAACAGGAAATTTAGGTTCAAAGGTGGTCAATAGTCTATTAAAGCTTGTTCCAGCAAGTGATATCGCAGTTACCGTCCGCAGTCTCGAAAAAGCGACTGCTTTAAAAGAAAAAGGTGTAGACATACGAATCGGTGATTATGAACAACCGGAATCCTTAGAAAAAGCATTTAATGGCGTTGAGCGTTTGCTGCTTATCTCCTCTGCTGGGGATGATGATACCAGAATTAGACAACATCTTAATGCAGTTGCTGCAGCAAAAAAAGCTGGAGTGGCCTTTATCGCCTACACGAGTATCGCAAATGCAACGAATAGTAAAAATTTACTAGCTCCTGCCCATCGAGCAACAGAAAAAGCAATTAAAGAATCAGGTATCCCCTACTCATTTTTAAGAAATAATTGGTATTTAGAAAATGAACAATCCAGTATTGATGCAGTTGTAGCCGGTTCTGATTGGGTGACTTCTGCCGAAAATGGAAAAGTGGGTTGGGCAATTCAACAAGATTATGCAGATGCAGCTGCCATTGTTTTAGCAAATAACAAACAGGATAATACAGTCTACGAACTGTCCAATACACCCATCACACAAAAAGAATTAGTCGCACTATTGGAAGAAATTTTAGGCAAAAAAATTACAATTAAAAACGTTTCTGATGAAGAATATGCTGCTAATTTGAGAACGGCTGGTTTACCAGAAGAAGTTATTTCAATGATCATTGGCATTCAAGTAGGAATTCGTGAAAATACATTAAACGTATCTTCTGCTGATTTCGAAAAAGTACTTGGAAGACCTACTACACCTTTAAAAACGGCACTTGAAAGTTTAATTAAAAAATAAGTTTGACGTCAATTAGGAGTGAGAAATATGCTAGTAAATACAAAATTTTCTGTTGCCACACATATTTTAGCGTTTTTAGAAATGAATCGAGCAAACAAGCCAAGCTCTGAACTTTTAGCTGGAAGTGTCAATACAAATGCCAGTTATATTCGTAAGATTATGGGGCTTTTGAAACAAGCGAATTTAATTACTAGCAGTCAGGGAATTGCAAATACCTCGTTGACAAGAAAACCAGAAAAAATTACTTTATTAGATATTTATAAAGCAGTTACAACTGAGAAGGACCAACCGCTTTTCCATGTTCATATGGATGCAAATCTCGCTTGTCCGGTTGGAAAAAATATTGAGCCAACTTTGACCCCTTTGTTTAATGAAATTCAAACAAAATTTGAAAAAGAATTGGATCAGAAAAATTTGGCAGATGTCATGATCTCACTAACTGAAAAAATAAACTAAAAACAGTAGAAACAGTCAATCCCCGTTTATCTTGGTATTGGCTGTTTTTTGTTTAACTTAAATTTTTACGGAATTTATAGGTCAAATAAAAAGCTCTTAGATAGATATCAATCAAAATGGATAGCCAAACCCCTGCAATATCTAGGTCAAAGACCCTACTAAATAAAATTACCCCTAAAACACGAACGAACCACATGCCGATGGCCGTACTATAAAGCGGTGATTTTGTATCACCCATTCCTTGTAAAGCCCCAGTTAAAATCAGACTGATTGCCAGAATGGGTTGAATAAATGCATCAATCCGTAATGCAATCACAATTTTAGAAATTGCTTGTGAATCAGCGGTAAACATTCGCGCAAAATACGGAGAACCGAAAAATAAGATAATTCCAAAAACGGTCATGATCCCGATTCCATATTTTACTGCCAAAAAACCAAACTCTCTCGCCGCTTTTTTATTATTTGCTCCAATGCTAAAGCCGACAGTTGTTGCAGCCGCAGCTGCTAATCCATAGCCAGGCATATAAGTAAAGCTTTCAATGTTGCCCGCAATTGTATGTGCAGCAAAAGTTTTTGCACTAATAGCGACAATTAGCCCAAAGTAAACAACTTGACCTAGGCGCATGACCAGTCTTTCTAATGCTGCGGGGATGGATAAATTGATAAGCGGTCTAAAATTACTTTTCGTTCGAATATCCTTAAGCGTAAATTTTAACATGGTTTGGTTTATTTTACGATACAGCAGTAAACAACCTATTAAGCGTGAAACCACAGTTCCAATTGCAGTTCCCACAACTCCCAAAGCAGGAATTGGCCCCCAACCAAAAATTAAAATATAATCAAGCACGATATTTAAAAGGTTAACTAGCACACTAATTTTCATTGGTGTTTTCGCGTCACCTGTCGCGCGTAATATACTACTAAAAACTGTCATAAGTGCAATTAAGAAAGCGGTTCCTCCAACTAGATAAAAAAATTCTTGTGAGAATCGCATGACTTCTTTGGTTGCACCCATCATCGCTAATAATTGTTTCCCAAATAATAAGGTAATTAAGCTGAAACATAAACCAACAAAAAAAGTCAGTACCGTCGATTGAGCAACCACTTCCTTGGCTCTGTCTGGATTGGCTTTTCCAAGACTTTGTGAAACCAACGTTGAAGTACCTACTCCTACTGCGATAAAAATCGCTAGATAAACCGCTAATAATGTATTTGCGACTCCTACTGCCGTAACGGCAAGGAGTCCTATTTTTGAAATCATTAATGTATCAACAAAGCCAACTAAGGTTTGTAATAAATTCTCAACTGTTGCTGGAATTGCGATATTTAATAATTTTTTTTTCATAATATTACTTGAATTTCGCATTGTGCTTCGCCTCGTCTACAAAATTTTACTATACTGTGAAATGGCCTTTTTTAGATTGGTCATTTCTTTTGCCATATCTGCGCCTTCAGAAACATGCATAATTGTATGATCTGCGTGTGCTTCAAGCAATAGTTGACTGACTTTTTGAATCGCTGATTTTGTTGCATTTAATTGAATGAGAATATCTGGAAATGACCGTTCTTCCGTGATCATTTTTTTAATCCCTCCAATCTGACCTTCAATTTTATTCATTCTTTTAAGCAAACTGGCTGTTTGATGCGCGACTTCATGCGACATAGTTATTCCTCCTTCTTTTTCATACCCTATACCCCTAGCAGGTATATTTTAACTCTTTTTTGGAGCTGTTGCAAGGGAATTTCATTTAGAATCAAAACAAAGAAATAACCAAATTTTCAAAAAAAAAACACCCATCTTTTTTGCTATAGCTAAAAGATAGATAGTTTTTTAATGGAATTATTAATTAGAAATTATTTCTTCGCAAAACGGCTTACTTAATAACAGGAGCCCAGCCAATACCGATGGCTTTTTCCCCAAGATGTGTACCAATCACTGGTCCAAAGTGGCTAATGCTGATATCAATTTCAGGAAATTGTTTTTTCAAGACTTTGAGTTCTTGTTCAGCTACTTCTAAATTATTGGCATGAATAACAAAGAACTTCAACGGATACTTACTTTCTTTCATTTTTTTACCAATTAGTTTTTCCGTTCGTTTAAATGCTTTTTTAGAAGAACGAATTTTTTCAAATACCACAATTTTTCCTTCTTCAAAAGTTAAGATAGGTTTGATTTTTAATAAAGTTCCAATAATTGCAGCACCATTCGTTAATCTGCCACCACGAACAAGATTATTTAAATCGTCAACAATTAAATAAGCACTTGTAGCTTCGCGCATTTTTGTTAATAATTCAATAATTTCAGCGGGTGTCTTTTCAGCCTCTGCCATATTTAAAGCGGTTTCGATCATATATCCCATAGGACTGCTTGTAATTAATGAGTCAAATGGAAAGATTTTGATTCCTTTAACATCTGCAGATACTGCGGTTAAGTTCGTAATAAATCCAGAAATACCACTTGATAAATGTATGCTTATAATTGCGTCGTATCCTTTTTTAGCAATATCTTTATAGAGCTCAAACACTTCGCCAAGGACTGGCTGTGATGTTTTAGGAAACTCTTGACTCTGGTTCAATAAATCATAATACTCATTTGTTTCAATATCAACGCCTTCATGATAGGTTTGATTGTCAATAATGATTGGGGTCGGCACGATGAAGAGATGCTCATTCTTTTTTACATCTTCTGTCAAAAATGCAGTACTATCCGTAACAACAGCTATTTTCATTTTTACACCTCACTTTTTACAATACCACCATAATAGCATATTTCAATCTTTTAGAAAATAAACTTCCTATTTTTTAGTAATTATTTATAAATAAGCCTTTTTTATTCTCATTAATCGTTCAAGAATTTTAAGACTGCTGCTTTGTTTGCTGCTTCATCAATTTCTAAAACACTGCCAATGCCATCATAATTACCATTTGACCACGTACCATCCGCAGGAATCGAAAATTTTTGCAAGGATTTTGCTTGTCCTAGAAGAATATCTTTCCCGATCGTGACATAGACACTATTTGGAATATCTGTCGACGTATATCCTTGAACCTTTCCTATTGTTTCTGGCAAGGTAAATATACTTGTCACACTGGCTGCTTGCGACATAACTGCAGTCATAACTTGTTGTTGTCTTCGAACACGACCAAAATCACTTTCTGCATCATGCCGAAAACGAGAATATTGTAAAATTTGTTTTCCGTTCATTTTTTGTTGCCCTTTTTTAATATACACACCATCTAAATCTAAATCTTTTTCTGCATTAATCGATACCCCCTTTGGTAGTAATGTATCAATTATTTTCGGAAAAGATTCAAAATTAACAACTGCATAGTACTGGATTGAGATTCCAAACATTTCTTTCAATGTCTTACGCACAAGTTCAGGACCGCCGTAAGAGTAAGCAGCATTTAATTTATTATAGCCTACTCCAGGAATGTTGACATA
>JAATGB010000006.1 GCA_015654945.1 Lactobacillales bacterium
GCTAAATGTAACGGCATATCAAAATGATACAAGCAAATCATTGGTTCGATACCCTTCGCGATCAATCGATCGATAAATTGATCATAATAGGCAATTCCGGCTTCATTAAATTCACCATCCCCTTCTGGATTCACTCTACTCCAAGATATTTGAAAGCGGTAACAATTCATGCCAAGATTTTTCATTAATTGAAAATCTTCCTCGTAAGTATGATAATTATCATTGGCCACTTTCCAATCTGAGCTGTTTTCCGTCGCCGCTTGAATATCATAAACGGATAGCCCTTTGCCATCTTCGTTCCATCCTCCTTCGGTTTGCATACTCGAGACTGAATTTCCCCATAAGAAGCCATCTAAGTTTTTTGCCATTGCTGTTCCTCCTCTTCCTTTTATTTATTTAAAATATAGCGCATCTTTTTAAATTTGTAAAGTCATATTATTTTATTGAGTGTTCTAATTTTTGGTTTGAATATAATTCAAAAAAAAGTATAATAAAATTAGAAGTAACGCAGAAGGAGTGCACACGAATGACAGCTAAATACAAAGAAATTGCCTTGCAATTAAAAACGCGCATTCTAAATGGAAGCTATTCTTCCACCAATGCTTTGCCCGAACAAATGATCCTCGCAAAAGAATTCTCGACCAGCCGAATGACGATCCAAAAAGCTTTAGACATTTTACGCAAAGAAGGAATTATCTTCAGTCGTCAAGGCTCTGGGACCTATATCAAGCAAAACGTAAACTTATTGGCCAAGCTAGATACGATGTCTGATGAATATGTTGGCCTGACAAAAAGCACCGCGGGTAAGGGAGTGATTACCAGTGAAATTATTGATTTTGATATTCGGTTTCCAAATGAACTCGAACAAAAAAATTTATTGATTACGGCTCATGAGCCTGTTTATGAGATTCGTCGCTTGCGCTTTTTAAACAAGCAGCCTTTGCTATTAGAATACACAATCATGCCCAACTCTTGCATTCCCGGAATCACGGAATCCGTTTTATATCATTCGATTTACAGCTATATTGAAGAGGAATTAAAGCTCGTGATTGGCGCTGCTACCCGCCATATTCGGGCTGATAAATCAAACCACTATGACCAGAAATATCTTGATTGTTCTGTCTCAGATCCAATTTTAGAAGTCGAACAGGTCGTTTACTTAGATAGTGGCATTCCTTTTGAATATTCCAAAACGCGGCATCGGTTTGATCGCGGTGATATCATTGTGGTTAACTTAAATTCAAAAAAAAGTGAGTAAAGCAAACGGAATCACGTTTTGTTTTACTTTTTTTATTTTTAAACGATCTTGCACTGGAAAACCGATAAATTCTCCTGTTTCTACTATAATATAAGTAAGTTTTTTGCAATCGCTTGTGACTATCAAGGGTGACTGCTTTTAACTATTATTCACGCGTGTTTAATTGTGCTATTATAATGAAAAGATTTTTACATTTTCAGAAAAAAGTACAGAAAGGAGTAAATGTTGGAAAAAATTCAGCAACTACAACAATTTTTAACCGTTCATTCACTTGATTTGGCCCTACTTACCCAACCTGATTCGATCACTTATTATACAAATTACGCTTGTGAGAAAAGCGAACGAATTTCTGCTCTGTTGATTTTTCCAGAGCAAGCTAGTGCTTTTTTCTGCCCCGCGATTGAATTTGATTTAGTTCGTTCCTCAAAATGGCAAGGTGACTATTTTGGCTATACCGATAATGAGAATCCTTATGAAAAATTGCAGAATTATCTAAAGGAATCCAACCTTTTTCCACAAAATATACTCATTGAAGAAACTCATTTAACTTTAGAGCGAGAAGCAAATCTGAAAGAAGTCTTTCCTTTGGCTAAGCTCTTTTTTGGAACAAAAATAGTAGAACAGCAACGGATGATTAAAACTCCAGCGGAACAAGAAATTATCAAAGTAGCTGCACAATATGCGGACGAGGCAATTGCATTTTTAGCTGAAAATTTAAAGATCGGTCAAACCGAGCAAATACTTATTCAGCTCGTAGAAGATTTTCTGCGACAAAAGGGAATCCAACAAATGGCATTTCCAACCTCTATTTATTTTGAAGGAGAGACTTTACAAGAAAATACACTGGTTTGTATTGATTTAGGCGTTGTCTATCAAAATTATTGTTCCGATATTACACGAACGCTCATTTTTGGGCAGCTAAATACAGAGCAAAAAACGATTTATTCAATAGTCCAAACTGCACAAGAAGCGGCGATTAAGCAGGCCGTCAGTGGTACTCCTGTCAGCCAATTAGATCACCTTGCACGAAAAGTAATCACAGATGCCGGCTATGGTGCGTTTTATCCCCATCGCTTAGGTCATGGATTAGGCATTAGCGGTCACGAGAAGCCCGCAATTTCCCAAAGAGATCACACACTTTTAGCTCCTGGAATGGTGATCACGATCGAGCCGGGGATTTACGTTCCAGGCGTTGCCCATGTCCGTTTGGAAGACATGCTGCTTATTACAGATACTGGCAATGAAGCTTTGACACATTATCCAAAGAAAATCGCACCCTAAACGCATTCATTTTACTCACGCGTTAGCAAAATCAGCATTCACAAACAAAACTGAAAAGGAGCATAACCTATGTCGAAAAAAGAAGAAAAAACAGCGACTCCCTATGCGGGATCAACGGTTTCAAGCATTGTATTAGTAGGATTATTTGCAGCAATTATTTATTTAGGAATTCAGTTTTTTCGGATTCCATTACCTGCCGCAGTCGGCGCACCCTTTATCCATTTTGGTAACTCTCTTGTGGTATTAGCCGTTCTCTTTTTAGGCTTTACCAAAGGCGCAATCGCTGGTTCGATTGGCTTAGGCGTATTTGATGTTTTAAACGGCTATGCGGCTGAAGCGCCCATCATCGTTGTGGAAGTTATCGTTGTCGCATTTGTCGTAACAGCCGTTTTTAAATTAGTCAAACGAAATGACACAAAAATCAGCAACATCATTATTGTCGCCATTGCTGCTGGGTTAACTAAAATTGTCCTCTCTTTTGTGGAAGGATTATTTAAACTATTAGCAGCTGGAAGTGCTTTTGGTCCATCTGTTGTGAACTCATTCCTTAGCTTGCCTGCAACAGCAATCAATTCAATTTCGACAGTGATCATTGTTTCTTTGCTGTATTTCCCAATTAAAAGGGGCTTAGCAATTTTTACTGCGAACTCGACGATCGCTCGTTAATTATTTTTAATACTTGAAAGGTGGAGAAACATGACGGCTTTAATTGAAACACAAAATCTGACCTTTCACTACCAAAATACGGAAAAAAATTTATTAGAAGCAGTGACTATTTCCTTTGAAGAGGGCACCTTTACTGCCCTTCTAGGTTCCAACGGATCCGGAAAATCAACATTACTAAAACAGTTTAACGGTCTCCTCACGCCAAACGAAGGTGCCGTTTTTGTCCTTGGTAACAAAACATCAGAACACGAAAACTGGTTAACGATTCGGCAAAATGTCGGTCTCGTTTTTCAAAATCCAGAAAATCAAATTGTCTCAACGATTGTCGAAGAAGATGTTGCCTTTGCACTAGAAAATTTAGGTGTTAAACGAGAAACGATTCGACAAAGAGTGAACGAAGCCTTACAAATGGTGGACATGTATGACTATCGTCTTCACCCTCCTTACAAACTATCTGGAGGTCAAAAACAACGTGTAGCCATTGCAAGCATTCTCGCAATGCGTCCACGTTGTATTCTTTTTGATGAGGCGACCTCAATGCTAGATCCACAAGGAAGAGCCGAAATTCTTGCGATTATTCGGCGTTTAAACAAAGAATATGGCGTTACCATCATTATGATTACACATTTAATGGAGGAAGTAATTGATGCTGATCGAATTCTAATCTTAGATAAGGGTACCGTCGTTTATGATGACTCCCCTTATACTGTATTCCAGCATGTAGCAGCAATCGAAAAGTTAGGGTTAACGGTTCCGGTTGTCACCAAATTGGCGGATCGCTTAAAGCAAAAAGGGATTCATCTTAGTGAACAAACATTGCTTACGAAAGAGGACTTCGCTGAGGCCATCAAGCAGTATATGGAGGGACATCATGGCACTATTGAGAACTGAAAATGTTGATTTTATTTATAGCAAAGGAACTCCCTTTGAAAAAAAAGCTCTTTCGCACGTCACGTTTTCATTAGAAAAAAATGAATTTGTCGGCATTGTGGGCACAACGGGATCCGGAAAATCAACCTTTATCAAACTATTGAACGGTTTACTCGCACCCAAAAAAGGCGCTGTTTATTTTAATGAACAAAATATTTGGTCTAAAGGCTATGATCTACGCGCATTACGTTTTGCAGTAGGGATCTCCTTTCAATATCCTGAGCATCAAATTTTTTCTGATACGGTCAAAGAAGATATCGCTTATGGCTTAAAAAATCAAGGCGTACCGGAAAATTTATGGCAGGATAAAATCATGGAAGTCCTTAAAATTGTCGGCTTAGATGAAACCTATTTGGAACTGTCTCCATTTCAACTTTCCGGCGGTGAAATTCGCCGTGTGGCACTTGCTAGTATCATGGTCATGCGACCGCAAGTGTTAATCTTAGATGAACCAACTGCAGGTCTCGATCCAGTTGGCAGAGATACCATCTATACCGCATTAAAACAGTACCAAAAAGAAACCGAAAGTACGATTCTAGTCGTTTCTCATAATATGGATGACGTAGCCGAATACGCGGATTCCTTACTTGTAATGAGCGCTGGACAAATTCTTGCTCAGGGTACTCCCGCTGAAGTTTTTTCGAAGACAGAAGAGCTAACAGCCGCAGGTTTAGCTGTCCCAGAAATAACACAATTGCTTCATCATCTAAAATTATCCGGATTACCGATTCAGGATTCACTTTTCCGAATCGAGGATGCCGCACAGGAATTAGCAAACTTTCTTAATGAGGTGAAAAAAGATGAATGATGTCATGATTGGACAATACATCCCCGGAAGCTCTAAAATTCATCAACTTGATCCACGAACAAAAATTCTGTTAACTTTTTGGTGGATTATAACCATTATTTTGACAAATCGCTTGTTTTATTTCGGACTGACGGCACTTTTTCTATCTTTCATTCTTATCGGTGCTCAGATTCCCATAATTTCGATTTGGAAAAGTGTCAAGCCTGTTCTACCGATCATTTTATTTACTTCGTTTTTTAATTTAATTTACACACAGGGAACCGTCCTTTGGTCCTTTTATTTTTTAGCAATCACACAAGAAGGTGTGCAACTCTCACTGTTTCTGATTTTACGTATTCTTTTAATCGTCATCGGTTGTTCGTTTTTAACCTTTACGACTTCTTTAACCAGTATTACAGACGGTCTAGAAAGCCTCCTTGCACCTTTACAAAAATTGGGCGTACATGTCAATGATGTTGCGATGATGGTAACCATTGCAATTCGATTTATTCCAACGCTTTCCGAAGAAATTCAAAAAATCAAAGATGCGCAAAAATCACGTGGCGCTTCTTTTTCAGATCAGAAATTTTTAGGAAAGCTTCGCGGCGTCATTCCTATTTTGGTTCCATTAATTTATTCCGCGTTTCGGCGGGCTTACGAGCTAACAATGGCCATTGAATGTCGGTGTTACAATCACGAAATTAAACGAACAAAAATGAATCAGTTAGTCTTTAAACGAAACGATCTTGTGGCCTTTAGTTTTTTTTGCACTCTATTTATTGTCGTCATTATTGGTCGTTTTAACTAAATTTAATTTGATAAAAAGAGGTGTCTTATTTGGGAAATGGGCAAAAAAAATTTCAGCAGCTCCTTGAAAAAAAACAGCCAATCCTAACTGCTTGGAAACATTTTATTGAGGTCGAAAATAATCCCATCGAATTGGCGAAAAAAACAATTGCTTTTCAAAAAAAATACCAGTGGGACTTGGTCAAAATTAATCCCCGAGCAACCTATTATGCAGAAGCTTTTGGCAATAAATACAATATTAACAACTATACCGATGTTTTGCCTGAATTAGTGGATTATCCACTTAAAACCAGTCAAGATTTAACTGTTTTTGGCGAAAATTATGAAATCAATTTTCAACCTTTTGAAGATCAAATCCTCGTGGCAAAGGAGGTGCGGAAGGGCCTTGGTGACCAAGTACCAATTATCCAGACTTTATTCTCGCCTTTGTGTATTTTAACCTTTTTATCGGGACACAATCCTTATCCCGGTGCGCCTGCACCAATTAATCGAAGCGCAAGTGAGCTCAATCGGCTGTTAAAAGAAAATCCAACAGGCGTTCTTCAGGCTTTAGAGATTATCACTAATGTCTTACTTGAATACATCGATTTGACGCTAAATACTGGTATAGATGGCTTCTTCTATAGTCTCTTTGGTCATGGAAATATTACTGAATTACGGGCTAACGATTACGAAAAATTTTCTTTGCCATTTGATCAGATTCTTTTTGACGCAATTCATAAAAAAAAGGGAGTAACTATGCTGCATACTTGTGGTTCTTACGCCAATCCAGAACGTTTTGCGGCAATTCCCCATGTGGATATTCTTCACTGGGCAGATAATGATCCAGGAAATCCTTCGCTTCAACCGGCAACTTGGTTAAAAGATAAAATTCCAGCTGGTGGTGTAGATCAACGTTTGTTTTCATCAACTGAAACGAGAGAAATTACCTTGCAAGCACAACGAGCAATTCAACAACGAGCAAACGCACCACTGATTTTGACAGCTGGCTGTGGATTACCTGTAGAGACAACCGAAGCAGCACTTTGGGCTCTACGTAAGAGCGTCTACTGAAATTCCCCTCTGAGATCCGCAAAAAAGCAAACACGTTTAACATGTGCTTGCTTTTTTAATTCACTATTGCTGTTCGTTTTATGCTATTTTTTTACGAATATTGGCTCATTTTTCAGCTGCTGCTCCGTTTTCAGAATAAACAATTCAAATAACAATTCTTTCTCCATTTGTCCGGTTTTCATCTTAAATTCATTTTCAACTAATTCATCTAGCACTTTCCCCAGCAAATTTAATTGAAAACCTCGAGCCTGTTGCATCGCTAATTTCACACGATAAGGATGAATTTTTAAGACTTCCGCAATATTTTTCTGTTGATAACCCAAATCCATTAAAATTTTTGCCTGCACAAGTAACCGAAATTGTCCGACTAAAATTGCATTAATTTTAATGGTTTCTTCTCCCTGCAAAATTAAATCTTGGTAGAGCACCAAGGCTTGTTCTGTTTTACCGCTCATAACAAATGTGACCATATCAAAAATATTATTTTCCAACGATTTCGGAACCAAGTCTTCGACTGCTTTTTTGGTAATGCTTTTTGTGTCTGAGCTATACAAAAGTAATTTTGGTAATTCCATCATAACTTTTGATAGCTCCATATCCGTTAGGCGTAAAAGTAAATCAAATGCTTCTTGCGAGATTTCATAGCCCTCATTTGACAAATATTTTTGCGTATAATCTTTGACTGTTTTTTCATTCATTCTTGAAACATCAATGATTTCACTCGTTGCTTTCAATTTCTTCACGATCTTTTTACGCTCGTCCAATTTTTCATAAGGAGCCATTATAACTAAAATAGTGGAAGGCGAAGGTTGCTCTAAATAAGCGGCAAATTCTTCCATATTATGCTCTACGTCACTGGCTTTTTTTTCGCCTGTCAAAAAACTGGGATTATCTAAAAAAACGATGCGATAATCACCAAAAAAGGGAATGGACAGCGCATCTTCAAGTGCCAGTGATACGGGGGTTTCTTTTAAATCAAAGTGGGCTAAGTTAAACTCAATTTCATCATCAGACAGAGCAGCCTTGACGATTTCTCTACGAAAAGAATCGGCTAAATATCTTTCTTGCCCAAGTACCAAATACACGGGTTGAACTGTTCCTTTACGAATTGCTGACAATGCTTTTTGTATATCCATTTGTTTCTCATTCCTTTTTACCGTATCGTTTTTATCGCGGGCAGCTTTTGATCCCATACATACCATTCATAGTATATCATACCCAGCTGATCTGTTCGTAAAATTTTTGTCTGATTGTTTTGTAAAGTTTTGATAACCTCTTCATGTGGATGACCAAATCGATTATTTTCACCACAAGAAATTACACTAATAGCTGGCTGAAACTGCTGAATAAAAGGTGCTGAGCTAGAGGTTCGACTCCCATGATGCCCAACTTTTAATACATCAGCAGTAAGATCAGGAAAACTAGAAATCAATGCTTTTTCTCCTGCTTCTTCTAAATCACCCGTTAAAAGAAAGGTTGTCTTTTTGATGCTCCCATATAAAACAAGAGAATCATTGTTGCTACCTGTTCCCGCAACGGATGGTGCAATTGCGGTTAATTGTACCTCTTTTGCAAGCACTGTTTGAACCGCTATTATGGCAGAAGTCAGCGTACCTTTTGCAGCTAATTTTGCTCGCACTTTACTAAATGATTTCTTCTTATCTGTCCCTTCAGGAAACACCAGCTTTTTGATTTTCACCTTCTCAGATAGCTCTGCTAAATCGCCCATATGATCCGCATCTGCATGCGTAATGAACACACAGTCCAGCTTTGTAACCGCCTTGCTTTTTAGATAAGGAAGCAATGTCCGAGCAGCATTGCTCACTGTAGCTGTTTGAGTCTGCCATTTTTCTGTTGTAAATTGTAGTCGACCACCTGTATCGATTAAATAATTCCCGCGGTGAAACGGCAACTGAATAAACAAGGCATCTCCCTGTCCTACATCTACAAATGCAAATGTCCCGACTGGATTGATGTACTTCCCCCAGAAAAAACTACTATAGAAAATTAGGAGCAGCAGACAATACTTTAGAGAATCTCTTCTTTCGGTTAACAGCGCTAGCCAACAAAACACTAAAAATAAGGCAAGAAGAAGTTGCCAAGTCGCAATTTGTCCTGTCTGGATTCTTAAAAAAGACAATTTCCCCAGAAAAGACAATAGCAGCTCAAGGTACTGAAGGATTTTTTCACAAATAAGTAAACCAACATTCAACTGCCAATTGGAAAAAAATAAACCGCATACCAAACTAAAAACAACAATCGGTAAAAGAAACTGTTTCGCCATATAAACGAACAAACAACTAAATAAAAAGCTGAGTAAATGGTACTCGTTAAAATGGAAACAGAGAATTGGAAAAGAGCAAAGACTGAGTAATAAAGAGAGACAAAGTAGCCTTTTAAAACGCTGTTTTGGGACTTGCTTTATTGACGTGACATACAATGAAAAAAAGGTTAATCCAAAAGATAACTGACCCGCTACTTGAAAAAGTAAGTAAGGTTGTAGCCACAGTACCAACATCAGAACAAGACTCCAACAATCAAGCGGCGACAAGTACCAGCGATAACGTTTGTTGCATCTCGTGAGTAATAGCTGGAAAATCCCCCGCCAAATACTAATTGAAAAGCCCATAAAAGGCAATAAAAAAACTAGAAAAAGATTGCCCATCCAAAAAACATAGCTTTCCATTATACCAATACGAAGCAAGAATAAACAAAAAATCGTAACAAAAAAAGTAAGTTGCATCCCTGAAATATTCAGCAGATACACGATGCCTACCTCATTCCATATTTGTTGAACTTCGGTAAACTCTTGATCTTTGATCCCCAAAGTCAAGCTCTTCGTATAGATTTTTAAATAATGCGGTAAATTTTGGTCAAGTTTTTTCGCTACTTTTTTGCGTAATACTCGTAAAAATTGTGCTGGGTTTTTAAATGACCATGTTTTAGTGCGTCGCGTGACAATCTCTGTTGCCTGAAAAATAGCGTAAATTTCTTGCTGTTTAAGGTATTTTTGATAATCAAAGCCATGTTTATTTCTTTGCCCACTTGGTTGGACAAAAGAACCGGCTACTTTCAAAAGCTGGTCGGTTGTGATCTTTTCCCAACTACGTTTTTCTGTCTCTGAACTAAATTGATAATAAAATAATAATTTTTTCTTGCTCGGGCTAATACATTTAGCCTGAAGTTGCTTCCCATCAATTTTAATTGTATCAATTAAGAGCAGTAATTCCTCCGATCCGTTTGCTGGATAGACCAATTCTTGTTCTTTTTGAACCTGATTCATTTTCACTAAAAATATGCCTAACATACAAAAATAAAAAATCAAGCAGGTTATTTGCAGCTTGCGGTAATTCGTTCGCAACAGTCGGATTCCTAGCAATAATGATAGAACTAGGCCCCAGCTACGAGAGTGGACTGCTAGTAAATTAGCACCGATCATGCTTAGTGCTAAAAAAATACCATACCCCTTAAAATCTTCGAAAAATAAACTAACGGATGTAATCTTCTTCTCCTAAATTTAGTTCAGAAAAATATTTTTTTGAAAGTTTGACTTGATCAACAGTTGCTCCTACCGTTTGAATTAGCTTCAAAGCATATTCGTCATTTCGATAATCGGTTAGATAGTGAATCTTTTTAATTCCTGCTTGTAGCAGCATTTTAGTACATTGCAAGCAAGGAAAATGCGTTACGTAAATTTCCGCACCTTCCGTGGGAATACCAAACTTTGCACATTGGAGAATGGCGTTCATTTCAGCATGAATCGTCCGAACACAATGACCATCCACAATATAACAGCCTTCATCAATGCAATGAACATCGCCGCTGACTGAACCATTATAGCCACCTGCGATAATGCGTTTATCCCGAACAATTGTTGCGCCAACCGATAGACGCGCGCACGTACTTCTTAATGATAACAACACGCTTTGTGCCATAAAATATTGATTCCAAGGAATTCTTTCATTTGTCACACTTTTCACCTAACTTTCTCACTATTTTATTTAATTGTAATCGAATCTTTTAAACTTTCAAAGGTTTTTTGCCCAATTCCTGAAACATTCGTAAGCTCGTCTACATTTTGAAAAGAACCATGCTCTTCTCTATAGCGAATAATTTCCTCCGCTTTTTTCTGACCAATACCGTTGACAGTCATTAATGAGCTCAAATCTGCTGTATTAATATTCACTTTTCCTTCTTTTTCCGTTGCCGTTTCTGATTCATCTGAAAAAGTGGTTAACTGCTCTTTTTCCTCTTCTCCTTCTTTAGGGACGTAAATGACCATTTGATCCCTCACTTTCTGTGAGAAGTTTACTTGCTTTTCATTGGCTTCGTCTGTAAACCCACCTGCACATTCAACAACTTCCAAGACGCGCATGTTCTCTTTTATCTTGTACATTCCAGGTTTTTTAACTGCTCCTTTCAGGTCTACGTAACCTAATTGTTCTTCCTCATTCTTACTTATTACAGTCTCTTCAACCGTTGTAGTTTCTTGCGTTTGTTCTCCTAGTTCCTGAATTTCTGGAACAGCTTTTTCATTTTTATTTATAAATAAAAGAAAACAACTCAAACAAACAAGTACACTCACACCCCCGACTATGAGGATGATCTTCCACTTAAACCTTTGATAATATTTTTGTATAAATTCCATCTTTCCTCCCTCCTCATAGATAACTACGCAAAAAAAAATGGTTTCCTTTTAAAAACAAAAAAATACCATGCACAAGTTTCAAAGAGATTTTTCTCTTTCATCTGTGCATCGTACTTTTTAGAATGCTTCTTGCTCACTGCTGTTGCCAATCAGCCGGATACGTTACATATAAAAAACGTGCATCGCCACTAACTGAAAACTGAATGCTCCTTCCTTTAGGGATCAAAATAAGCTCACCCGCTTTTGCTGAAATCGTTCTACCTTCAATTTTAACCGTCAACTCGCCTTCGATAATATAGTCCACTTCATCATATTCTAACGTCCAATCAAAGGTCGTATTTTGCATCACCATCAAACCACACCCTAGACGTGGGCTCTCTTGAAGCGAAACTAAATCTTTACAATAAACCCGATGTGCTGGATTTCCTGTATCCAAACGATCTTCCTCCGAAACAGCTAATTGTGGTACTTTCACTGCTAAAATTCCGCTTGGATCGACTTGCTTTGTTTGGTCCGCCAAGGTTTGAATTAATAATTCGCGCACCATTTGCCGAATCTCTTCTTGCTTGATTTCCTTCATTTTATCGCCTACTTTTCTACCGTTTTTATCATTTTGTTCGCGAGAAACATCGCGACAAAAACCGCCGTGATTCCACCAACAAGTTTCCCTACAATCATTGGAAAGATCATTTCTTTCGCAACACCTGCTGTAAAACCAAGATGATCTCCCATTACAAAAGCTGCTGAAACAGCAAATGCCACATTAATGATTTTTCCTCTGGGATCCATATCCTTCATCATTTGAAACATTGGAATACTATTTGCCAAAGTCGCCACCATCCCAGCCGCGGCCACTTCATTCATACGTAAAATTTTTCCCAATTTCATCAAGGGCTTATTAAAGACCTTTGTAATAACGTAAACTAGGCAAAAAGCGCCGGCTAAGGTTAACGCAATTCCCCCAACGACCTCAATCCCTTCGCTGATAGGTGCAATTCCTTTCACCACGGTAATACCAACTAATGACTGCAGTGCGCCTAATATCAAACCGACAATTGCGACCACTACTACAAATTTGCCAAAAACCGTGAACCCTTTAATCATGCCGTCTGGCTTTAACCAAAGTCCTAACATAATGAGCGCTGCAACTAAGATAATTGGTACTAAATTTTTTACAATCATGCTAACTGGAAATCCAGCAACCAAACCGCCTACAAAGCAGCCAATTGGAATCGTAATAATACCGGCTAAAACACCTGTTGCCAAGTATTTGTGGTCTTCTTTTTCAATGATTCCTAAAGCAACTGGAATCGTAAAGACAATGGTTGGCCCCATCATTGCGCCTAGAATCGCACCAGCAAACAAGCCAGCATCTTGATTCTGTGCCAGCTGCATCGCTAATGGAAAACCACCCATATCATTGGCTAAAAGGGTTGTTGCAAACATTGCTGGATCGGCTCCCAACGCAGTATATAATGGAACTACAATTGGTTTTAGAAGGTTAGCAAGAACCGGCGCCAGCGTGATAATTCCAACCATTGACAAAGTTAAAGAACCCATCGCCATAATTCCTTCTTCAAATTTTTCACCAATTCCAAATTTGTTGTCTAAACATTTATCAATGCCTCCTAATACCATAAACAAAGCAATGATATACATAATGATTTCATTGATACTCATTTTTTTCGCTCCTTATTTTTACTCGTCCATTTCAACTGAATCAATGACACCCACAATAACTGCATCCACCGGGATCTCTTGCTGATTACCAGACAAGCGTGCTGCACTTCCAGTGGTAATGAGAACCAAATCATCTAGACCTGCACCTGCATTGTCTGCTGCTACAATGGTCGTCGAAGGTCCGTTGTATTCATCGGTTTCCACTACCAAAAATTTCAATCCATTTAATTTTTCATCTTTTCGGGTGGCCCATAAACTGCCTTTTACTCGTCCAATGAGCATCTTTATCCCTCTTTTCTAGCTATCACGTTTTACCTGAATCTTCTTCTCTTGTAGATATTCTTTCGCAGCATCCGTTAATTTTAGTGTGCTTGGCAACACAATAGTTTGGTGTGGTGCCACGTTTTTTTCAATAAGCTCTTTCGCTGTGAGATATTGCTGCTTGCTTTTAGCTTTATTAACTGGTGCATCAAGCCATTCCTTTGCCGCAAGAAACCGAACACCATACCCTTCCAATTGTTGCTCATACTGCTTGATTTTCTGCTGAAAGCCATATAGAGCTGTCTTCATGGCTGCTTGATATAAACGACCTTCTTTCACCACGACAATCGATTTTCCTTGTTGTACTAATTCCACCAACTCTTTTTCTATCGCTGTTTGTGCAGACAAATTGGCGCTATTAACCAAGTTATTTAAAGAAAATTCGGTAATCAGGTATATTTCTTGAGTCTGTTTCCCGCTTTTTTCAGCTATCCTGGTACGCTCACTTACTGTTAATTCTGTCGTTTTATTTCCTAAAAAATGAATTTTTGGCAACCGATTTTCGATTGCTAATGTTTGTATTACTTTTTCTGTAATCACCGTCACTAATTCTTCAAATTTTGTGTTGTCCATCGCGTTTTATCCTTACTTTTCAATCTGTCCACGCATGCCCTTCTCAAAACCACATGCATTTGCTTCATCATAGTCAATATGCATCGTCGTCACAAATTTATCACTGACACGAATCACAACCTCATCAAAAATGAGTGAACGTTCTGCACCTGTTACATGAACCTTCACAATTTCACCTTGCATAACTTGTAAGCGTTCCGCATCTTTTTCAGAAACATGAACATGCCGTTTCGCAACAATTAAGCCCTGCTCTAAGCAGACGCTTTTATTCCCATTTGCAAGTACGATTCCCGGCGTGTTCTCTAGTTCACCACTCTCACGAACAGGAACTTTTACCCCTAAAATCAGCGCATCTGTTTTTGATACCTCCACTTGAGAAGCTTTTCGCGCTGGACCTAAAATCACCACATTATGCAATACTCCTTTAGGCCCAATTACTGTAACACGTTCTTTCGCAGCATATTGACCCGGTTGTGATAAATATTTAGCAATCGTCAACTGATAGTTTTTCCCAAATAAAGCTTCAATATGTGCCTGCTCTAAATGAACATGACGGCCGCTGGCTTCGACTTCAAAGCTCTGCTGTTCTTTCATTTTTTCGACTACTTGGTCAACAATTGTTGCGATTATATTTTCATTCATTTGCATTCATCCTCTATTTTCATCTCGTTAAATACAAGGGAAAGGAATACGTTTACGTACTCCTTACACCCTTATTTCTTATTTTCCTTGAGGTAAAATTGCATCGACTTCTGTATGGGGACGTGGAATCACATGTACAGATAATAAATCACCTACACGTTCCGCCGCTGCGGCCCCAGCATCAACTGCGGCTTTGACCGCGCCAACATCGCCACGTACCATCACCGTTACTAAACCACCGCCGACTTGCTCTTTTCCAATCAAGGTCACATTTGCTGCCTTTACCATTGCGTCTGCGGCTTCAATTGCGCCAACTAATCCCTTTGTTTCGATCATTCCTAGTGCATTTGCATTCATTCTAAATTCCTCCAATTATTTTTTTTATTTATCTACAAAATATTCAAAGAATATTAAGATAGTTTTGCTAAAATTCGTGCAACTAATTCATCGACAAGCTGTTCCTGTGAGTGCTGTGTTTCAACTGATATCTTGGTTTCTCTCAAATCTGCTAGTTCTCTAGCACCATAAGCAATTCTGCGGATATTAAACAAATTTTCGGGACTAATATTATCTGAAGTTGAACTGCCTCCAACCGCGCCACAGCCTAAAGTTAAGGCTGGTGCTAAATTCGTGGTTGCGCCAATTCCGCCAAGCGCACCGGGTGTATTGACTAAAATTCGTGAAACAGGTTTTTTTAACCCAAATTGCCGGATAACTGATTCGTCTTTTGAATGAATCATCATCGTATGGCCCGCTCCTTCATTTTGCAAAATGTTCACTGACAATTCACAGGCCTCTTCCCAATTAGCTACTGTATAAAACGCAAGAATCGGTGCCAGCTTCTCTCTAGAATAGGGTGCTTTTGCGCCAACTTTGGTTTCTTCAGCAATAAGTACACGAGCATCCTCTGGTACCTTCAAGCCAATTAAAGCAGCGATCGCAGCAACTGATTTCCCAACAATTTGTGGATTCATCGTTCCATTAGGGCGCATGATATAGCTTTCTAATCGTGCAGATTCCTTTTCATCTAGAAAATAAGCGCCCTGTTTTTTCAATTCTGCGATGACTTTCGTACGGTTAGCTGTTTCAACAATAATGGACTGTTCCGAAGCACAGATTGTCCCATTATCAAAAGTTTTTGACTCTAAAATTCGGCTTACAGCCAGTGGAATATCAGCACTTTTTTCAATGTAAGCAGGACCATTTCCAGGGCCCACGCCGATTGCTGGTGTTCCAGAAGAATAGGCCGCCTTAACCATCGCGGATCCACCAGTTGCAAGAATCAATGCGGTATCTTTGTGCTTCATTAATTCCGCTGTTCCTTGCATGGTTGGCGTCGTCATACAACCAATAGCTCCATGTGGACAACCCGCTGCTTCTGCTGCTTTGGCAATCGTCTCTACAGTCGCTGCGATTGCCATTAACGCATTCGGATGAGGTGAAAATACGATACTATTTCCGGCCTTAATCGCAATCAATGCTTTGTAGATAATAGTGGATGTTGGATTGGTCGACGGAACTAAGCCGGCTATTACCCCTACTGGAACAGCAATCTCCACAATTCCTTTTTCGGTATCTTCTTTTAAGATACCGACTGTTTTCATCTCTCTGATATAATTCCAGACTCCTTTTGAAGCAAAGCTATTTTTTATAACTTTATCTTGCCAGATACCAAATTCTGTTTCTTCGCTCGCCATTCTTGCTAATTTTTCTCTTTCCGCATATGCTGCATCGGCAATCGCTTGGCAAATTGAATCGATTTGTTCCTGAGACATTTGGGCTAAACTTTGTTGTGCTTCTTTAGCGCTACTGATTAAATCTCGAACCTCTTGAATTGAAGCTAAATCTTTATCCAAAACCATTTTTTTCACCCCCTATTCTTTTTTATTTTTCTTGTCCGTTTCACCTTTCACTTCTTTTACACTTGTTTCTTTTAACGGACTATCCTTTTGATCCGGAACAGCAGACATTTCTGACTCGATTACTGTTACTGTTTCCTCTTTAGCTAACAGGTTAGCTGTCGCGCCATCCATTCGCGCAATCACATGTCCTGCCCGCAGACAGTTTAATTTTTCTGCAACTACTTTTCCCGCATCTACGGCAGCTTGAATCGCCGCAACATCCCCAATCAGTTCAACTGTCGTGAAACCGCCTTTGATCTTTTCTGAGCGCAGCAAGGTTACATTTGCCGCTTTTAAGGCGGCATCTGCTGCTGCAATTGCACCTAAATATCCGGTAACTTCAATTAAACCTAAAGCTTGTACTTTCAACATTTGTCACATCCTTTCATTCTTCTATTGGTTTTTCTGCAACCTGTTGGATCGCTTGTTCAAATGCTTCACAGGCTGCTTTGCATGCTGATTGGCTGCCAGTTAAAAGTCCACCGCCAAAATTGGTTTCGGAAGGTGGCCCATAAAAACAAACAATTTCAACATCGGCCGCTTTTAGCGCGGCATCTAGCCCATACATCGCTTCTAAAGGAGGAGCGATCACATAAGCCAACGCTGAACCTTCAGGGATATTTGATTCTTTCGATAAATAGGTTCCCGTCCGTGAAACACAATGAGCAAAATAAGGAATACTATTGTCTTCATTGGCACTATAAAAGCTTGCTCCGTTTTCAATTTCCTGGACTGCAACTGTCAATCCACTCTTTACCTCTGCTGGACTTGGACCTGCTAAAATGCCGATCACTTCCCCCGCTAGTTTGGTGGTCGCATTGTCAGCACCGCCATAAAAACTTTTGGCGTAGACAACCTCAACGGAAGCTGCTTTGGTTGCTTCATCCAAAGCAACATACGTTACATCATCGCAAGTCGAGGTAAGTAGACCTAAACTACGATGCTCTGGCTTTAAATCTAAAGCTTGTGCCATTGAAGGTGCCACATTTGCAATGATTTTGGTACTCAAAACAGTTGCTCCTAACCGTTCATTTTTCATTTTTTGCCCTCCTATTCCACTTCTTTTAAATCAATTCCTGATTTTTTGTGTTGTAGCATTTTACTCACTAGTTCTGCAATGTACGCCCCGGCTTCAACTGCTGGTGTTCCGCCACTATGAATATTAGAAATCACCGTTCTTCTCGCTTCCGGCATTCCTACGATTGGACGATAGGCTAAATAGGCACTCATCGATTCTGCGGTCACGAGTCCCGGTCGTTCACCGATGAGATAGCAGACAATTTCGGCTTTTGTCAGCTCGCCAATTTTATCCATTGCAGGAACACGCGCATGCTTGATAAAAAGAACAGCTTTTTCATCATAATCCAAATCAAACATTTTCAATCCTTGCTTAATTGAGGGAAGAATCTCTTTAATATTCGCTTCAATAGCAGCTGAGCTAAGTCCATCACCGACGATCACTTGAATCTGTGGAGTTCCCTTGATCTGTTGCTGGATTGTTGCTATATTTTCATCATCAAATTGTCTGCCTAAATCCGGACGTGTCACGTATTCATCTTTGTCTTTGCACTTTGTCGCCACTTCAATAAAATCCATTTCTTCGATTAAATCCTTTGAAACATAAGAAAAAACTGCATCTTGCGCAGCTGCGTGATCTGCACGAAAACGTAGCATTGATTGTGTCTTGTAGCGTGGGCCACTCCGCCACAAACCCAAACGAGCCGGTGTTTTGGCTTTCATTTTTAGATAGCCTTCTCGATCTGCCGGATGAGGAACCAAAAATTGCTTGCGAATATCGATTTGGGTAATATCCTCCAGTACCTCCTCCGTTGCTTCCTTCACTGTCGCTTCTTCTTGTTTATTGATTGGCTTTTCTACTACTTTTGTCGCTGATTCCGTCGAAGAGGGGTCGGTCATTTCTTCAAGAATTGAGACAATCATCGCTTTCATTTCTTGTTTATCTACCATTTATTTCTCACTCCTTTACTTTTTCAAAAAGACAGAGGCATCGCCTGCAAGCGAAGTTAGCTTTCCTTCATGCATAAAGCCCATTTTTTCCATCCATTGTTCAAATTCTCTAGTTGGACGTTTGTTTAATATTTCGCGAATTGTTGCGGTTTCATGATAACCGGTTGTTTGATAGTTCAGCATCACGTCATCTCCGTGAGGAATCCCCATTACAAAATTAACGCCTGCTGTACCAAGTAAAGTCAGCAAATTTTCCGCATCATTTTGATCAGCCTTCATATGATTTGTATAACAGATATCACATCCCATTGAAATACCTGAAAGCTTGCCCATAAAATGATCTTCCAGACCAGCACGCGTGACTTGCTTGGAATCATATAAATATTCGGGACCAATAAAACCAACCACTGTATTTACCATAAAAGGATCAAACCGTTTGGCAAATCCATAGCAGCGCGCTTCCATCGTCACTTGATCGACACCATAATGAGCATCCGAAGAAAGCTCTGATCCTTGCCCGGTTTCAAAATACATGACGTTTGGCCCGACAACTTGCCCTTGTTGCAACGCTAAATGTTTTGCTTCAGCAATGTCTGTGGCATTAAAACCAAAAGCCGTATTGCCTTTTTCTGATCCGGCAATTGATTGAAAAACAAGTCCTGTTGGTGCGCCTTGGCGCATTGCTTCCATCTGAGTTTTCACATGCGCTAACACACATGTTTGTGTCGGAATCTCCCATTCATTTCGGAATTCTTCAAACTTCGTTAAGATGCGTTTGACACTTTCCGTTGAATCATCAACTGGATTCAAACCAATCAATGCATCGCCACTCCCATAAGAGAGACCTTCCATCACACTTGCCATGATTCCATCAATATCATCAGTTGGATGATTGGGCTGTAATCTGGAAGAAAAACGCCCGACTTCTCCAATCGTTGTGTTCGCAGTTTTGGTTACAAGCAATTTTTTGGCGCCATAAATTAAATCTAAATTCGACATCAACTTCGCAACCGCCGCGATCATTTCGGAAGTTAGTCCACGAGCAATTTGTTTAATATCATAATCGGTCGTCGTTGTCGCCAAAAGCCATTCGCGTAGCTCTTCTACGGTCCAATGCTTGATTTTATTATAGGCACGCTGATTGATATCATCTATAATAATCCGCGTCACTTCATCTTCTTCATAAGGAACAGCAGGATGATTGTATAAATCCTCTAATGTTAATTGTGCCAATACTACTTTAGCTGCTACACGTTCTTCTGAGGATGTCGCTATAATCCCTGCTAATCGATCTCCTGACTTTTCTTCATTTGCTTTTGCCATAACATCCATTACCGATTGGAATGAATAGACTTTCCCAAATAACTTTGCTTTCAAAATCATGAAATAAAGCCTCCTTTATCTTTTTTATAATTAAAAACGGGTATCTTATTCGAATACTAACGTTTTCACTACCACTGGTAAAACACTCCCCTGAATGAGGGGCATACCAATATCAATATAATCACCATTTTCCACTTGAATCCCATCCAAACAAACAAAAGGATAATCAAGAGGTAAGCGCGAAAAAATTGCTTGTCCTAATGCTTTAGCATTATCTAAATGAACAATAATCGCTAATGGGTCGCATCGCGCAATCGCAGCTGAAAAACCTGAAACGATAGCAGTTGCTAAATGCGCAATTTGCTGATAGGTCGGATTCGCATATCCTTCTATTCCTAAAGCGATCATTTGGCTTTCCTGGTTGACTTCGAACCACTGTTGCTTTTCTTTAATTGCTTGACAAATTATTTCCTGCGTACCTGTTTCCTCTGATTTGCTCAACTTTAACACTGGTAAATTCTTTAAAGGCAAAGCCGCTGCTGTATACGTAATCGTGCTGCCACTTACTTTCGTTGTATGAGAACCTGCACCGACGACGGTTGCCCTAATCGTTTCTTTTGAAACAATCACTTTCTTCTCCCTAAATAGTTTCGATTGACAAAGTTCTTTTCCTAAAAGCAACCCAATATCACCATACAAAAAAGGATCTGTTAACTCTTTATAAAAACAATCCGCCACGCCACCAGAGAAGGAAACACAGACAATATTCGCAGGAAGCTTTAAACCTTTATTGGTGATGAATAGTTCGTAATAGGGATTTTTTTCACCCAAGCCAACCGCATTTTCTAAAACTGCAACTAAAATTTTAAGCAACGGTTTTAAGTCAGCCGGCGACACGACTTGACCAATTCGCAAAGAAAGCTGCTCTTGGACAATTACCTGCTCTAGCTTTGGTGCAATATAAATTATTTTTTGTGTTTGTTGCTCAATCCGAATTAACCGTCCACCAATGTCGAAGCAAGCCGTATCAAGTAAATCCTCATCATGGAAAAGCGCAATATTCGTCGTCCCTCCACCGATATCAAAATTCACGACCGATGTATGCTGTTGCTTCGAATACTCTTGGGCTCCCGCACCTTTTCCGGCAATAATACTTTCTAAATCTGGTCCAGCTGTTGCCACCACAAAATCGCCGGCATATCCGCTCATTCCTTGTAAAACGGAACGAGCATTCTCTTTTCTAGCAGTTTCTCCTGTAATAATGACTGCGCCAATATTGATTTCTGCGCGTTGAACACCAGATAGTCGATATTGCTGATCCAAGAAATGCTGAATCTTTTCAATATCAATTTCATTTTGAGCTTTTAATGGTGTAAAAATAATTTCACTTCGAAAGAGAATTTCTTTTGCCGTAATCTCAATTCGCGGAATGGTAAACGCAGAGGCCATGTTGCTTAATGTCAGCTTGGAAATAACCATTTGTGTGGTGGATGTACCCAAATCAATCCCCACACTTAGCATCGTTTCTGCCATGCTCTTTGCTCCTTTCCTATTTGTTTGATTCAAAAAAAATGCTTAAAAAACCCTCTAACTAATAGAGTGAATTTTAAGCATCTTTGCTTGTTGGGAGAAAACTTCCTTGTTTCCTCTATTTCATTTTCCGAAAATAAAAAGCAGTTTCTGTTCCCGTTGCATCTGAACGAATCGTAAGCTTTCCTTTTAGTTTTTCTTTGACATAGCTGGTGACGATTTGTAACCCCAAATTATTTTGGTGTTCATTTTGTACATCATAACCTGTTCCATCATCTTTAATCGAAATATGGACATATTGCCCTTCAACGTACACGTTAATCCAAATTTTTCCTTGCTCTTTGTCAATAAAAGCATGATCGTAACAATTTTGGATCAGCTCATTCACAATCAAGGCAATCGTCACCACATCATCACTGCGGAGAATCAGTTGTTCATCAATTGCTTTGCTCATTTGAATATGATAAAGATCTTCATAACAACGCTGCATATTTTCAATTACTGAATCCAAGACTTCTTTTAGTAAAATGTCATCTTCTGCCTGCTTAGAAAGTAGTTCATGCGTTCGTGCAATCGCCATAATACGCGAAACACTTTCACTTAATGCTTTTTTTGCTTCCTCTGTGACACAACGTCTGGCTTGAATTCGAAGCAGTGAAACAACACTTTGCAAATTGTTTTTCACGCGATGGTGAATTTCTTGGATCACAGTAGCTGTGTTATTAATTTCCGCTTCTTTTCGCTTTACCTCTGTAATATCACGTAAAATTATCGTGACAATGTCTTCTTGATCGGAAAAAATATATTTCATTTGAAAATAAGAATGATCAAATTTTATTTCTTGTTCCATTGACTCTTGCTCATTTTCTTTAAATTTCAAATAGAGCAGCTGCTCAAATGTCGATAAATCCAGCGAAAGATTATCATAATGCATCCCCAAAATATCTTCCAAGTATCCAAAGCGATGGTAATAGATCGTCGCCACTTTGTTCATTTGAACCAAATAGCCCTTGCTATTAAAAACCAAGATTCCTTCCTCAATGTTATCAACAACAAAATTTTTAAAATTATTTTTCACCTGCGTTGCTTGTGGTTGACCGTGCGCTTCTTTTTCTACCAAGCTGTCCTTCATTTGGTCGTCAATGGCATCTTCTACAATTAAGACACCAATATTTTGACGATTGTTACGAATGGGATAAGCCTTTTGGCGTAGCATGACATCTTCTTGCGAACGTGCAAGTAACCCCACCGAATTCAAAGAGGTTTCAAATGTTCGGTAGACAGCAGGTTCGTTTTTCCGTTCGGCAACTTCTCCCATAATATTTTTTGAATATAAAGATTTTTGTGAAAGCGGCGCTCGTTGAAAAGCAACAAAGGCATCGCCAGTTACTTCATCTAAAACGTCAATAAAAACATCCGCATCTGGATAGGTCTGGTTCGTACAAATCCGTTCAGCCTGTAAAACTAATTCCTGTAAATCCGCTTCATTTAGGGTGGTACGTTCCCGACAAAGTTGGCGCATTGCCTGCAGCTTATTCTTCATCTGTGATCACAAACATTTCAGCAATATCGACAATCGGGCAGCGTTTGTTCATACTTAGTTCACGCAAAAATTGATACGCTTCTTCTTCCGAGAATTGCTGCTCCTTCATCACGATTCCCTTGGCCTTTTCAATCAGTTTTCGATCTGCCAATTTCTGAGAAAGCGCCGCTAATGTGCCTTCTAGTTCTCTGGTTTTGTTGCCATTGGCAATCGCCACTTCGACCATTGGCGCAAGTGCTTTTTCTGTGATGGGCTTAACCAAATAGCCGGAGACACCATAATTTTTTGCCTTTTCAATATTTTCTTTATCACTGTAGGCAGAAAGCAAAATAATAGCTTTGGCTAATTTCTCATCTAAAATTTTCTTGCTTGCTTTTAACCCATCTAGCATTGGCATGCGAATATCCATGATAACTAAATCTGGAACGTGCTGTTTACACATATGAATTGCCTCAATTCCATCTGCCGCTTCGCCTACCACCTCGTAGTGCTCCGCTTCCAACATGCCTCGAATATCCATTCTAGTGATCGGTTCATCATCCACAATGATAATTTTCCCGCTCATCCTGCCACTTCCTTTTTCATTGTTTTATGTTTTAGTGATCTGTGTTTCATTAAAACCTAAAATAGTGCCCAAACCTGTTAATACTTCTGACAACGCGGCCTCGACAGACGAAATATCTCCAGTAATTACAACGGAACCACTGAACCGATCAATAAAGCCGATTTGAATATCCCCTGATTTTGTCGCAATATCAACTGCAATAATTGCCGCTTCACTTGGTGTGATCGTCAAAATTCCGATAGCCGCTGCCTCGCCGTCCATTAAGCCTAATTTCCCATAAATACGCGGATCAGGGTTAGCAATAATATGCGCTAACGTAATTTGTTTTCCCGGTACATATTCTTGAATCATCCGCTGTTTCTCTGTCAACTTTCTCACCTCTCATTTCAGTTGAATCCTTCGTTTATCGCTTAATCAATATAATTTACGCAAAATCTCCTCGATTTCATTTTTTTCTGGCACTCGTGGATTTGTTGCGGTACAACCATCTTTTAAACTATCTGCTGCAATCGAAGCAACGGACGCTTCAAATAATTTTTTATCCACACCACAGGCATGAAACGAATCAGGCATCCGCAATGTTTTTTTTAAGCGTTGGATGCTTTTTACAAGCTGACGGACACCCATTCTTGCAGTTGCCTTTTCGTGCCCAATTAGAACCGCCAAATGCGCATACTTGGCTGCCACTTGTTCGTTGTATACGTCATCCTGCCGACAGCCTACATTATACTGAATAATTTCAGTCAATAAAATAGTATTTAGTCGACCATGAGCAATATGCAATTTTGCACCTGCTGCATGGGCGATTCCGTGATTGAGCCCTAAGGAGGTTAGATTGAACGCCATTCCAGCCAAACAAGAAGCGTGATGCATTTTTTCTCGTGCTTGCTGATCGGCACCCTTTTTAAAGCACCGAGGCAAATACGTGAAAACTAACGCAACTACTTTTTCGCATAAAGCGTCTGAAAACTCCGTTGCTCTTAGCGAAACATAGGCTTCTAAAGCATGAGTTAAAACATCCATTCCTGTATCCGCTGTAACTGTGGGTGGCACTGTTAAGACTAATTCAGGTGCTAAAATTGCTTCATCTGGTTGAATATCAGCAGTCACGAGTGGATACTTACGTCCCTTTTCACTGTTGGTAATCACCGAAAAATTCGTCACTTCCGAACCCGTTCCGCTAGTTGTCGGAATTGCAAGAAACAACAATTTCTCTGTTTGGTAAATTTTTTGGGTAAAATACTTCATTCCTTTGGCCGCATCAATCGGAGAACCGCCCCCAACCGCGCAAAGAATCGTGGGCTGAAAATCGGTTAAAGCTTCAATTCCAGTCATAATATTCTCAATCGGCGGATCTGGAACAATATCGCTAAAGACACAAAGCTCATTTTGCTCCTGAACCAATGCTAGAATTGGTTCAATCTTTTTTGATGTAACCATAAACGGATCTGTAACGATAAAAATTCGCTCTTGTTTTAATTCTTTTAATCGATGTAACGACTCTGCTCCAATGAACAGTTTCGTTGGAAAATGAATAGTTTGCATTTTATACTCCTTCCTTGTGCTTCAAAAAAAAATAGCTACAAAAAAGACACAATTCTCATTGCCTTTCTTATAGCTTCTTTGCTGTTTAAAAGTCCTTACACATCATTGTGCAAGAAATATTTTTCTATTTAGATACTCGTATAGTAGATCAGGCACAAAAAATAGGCATTCCATGTACATCGCTGTCCATCCGCCACATTTACTCATGTGTCTTTTATGCCTTTACTTGCTACATATTCTGTTTTTAAAACGACAGTATGCTCTGCAATGGTCAACACAAATAACGGAATGTGTGTGCTCCACTGCTTTGCCTCGAAACAGTCGTACGCTCATTTTGGTTAGAAAGACCTGACTTATAGCATCTTTACTCATTACAGTGGCGGGACCGTGTTGGAATCAAACCAAACTTCCATCTAAGCCAAATGATTTTTTATTCTTCTATTCATACACAGTGTACCATAATAAAAAAATTAGACAAGCCTTTTTTGAATAGGCTTTCTTTTTTATTTATTATGAAAAATTTTCCCCTGACGCCGATAGCTGGGCTCAGTTCGGCCTTCGCGAAAATTAATATACCTTGCCACAACATAAAAATAATCGGACAACCGATTTAAGAAAATCAAGGCGTGCTCCGAAACTGCTTCTGTTTCTTGAACCTGAACCACACAGCGCTCCGCTCGTCGCGTAATCGTTCTTGCAACATGCAGCAAGCTTGCAACTTCACAGCCTCCGGGTAAAATAAATTCTTCGATTTGCGGTGGCACATCTGCATAACGGTCAATTTTTTGTTCCAACCATACGATCGATTCAGCCGTTGCCCGATAGCCCTTGGAATCATTGGGAGTGGCAAGATCTGTGCCACAGTCGAATAAAGCCTGTTGAATTTCCGTCAATTCTTTTTTAATTTCTTGATAATGCTGCATTTGACTGATGACATACCCTGTAAAAGCATTTACTTCATCAATTGTCCCATACGCTTCCACTCGCGCTGCGGCTTTGCTGACTTTTTCACCGCCAATAATACTTGTCTTCCCTTTATCTCCAGTTTTCGTATAGACCTTCATAACTTTCCTCCTTCATTCTTTTAAATAATCCATTAAAGCAGAAATTCCGGTTTCTTCGATTGCGGATATACAAAAAATTTTTTGAGCGCCTGCCAATTTTAATTGACTCTGTGTTTGCTTGATTTGTATTTCCGTTGCTTGATCTATTTTGGTAACGATTCCAATACAGGGTTTAGCAAAAGCAGAAGCGAAAAGCGGAGAGAAGGTTTGCTTTTCCTCAACCGCACTTGCTAACAAAGCAATGACTTCCGCTTCGACCGCTGTAATAAGTAGCGCGCTATAATAATTTCGATGTTCAATAAATTCACCTGGAGTGTCAATTAATTGGGCGTGAAATGCCACTGCCTGTGTTTTGTTGTATTGGATTTTTTCTCCTTGTAGTCGTTGAGATAAGGTTGTTTTCCCACAACCAATCGCTCCAATAAACATCGCTTTTTTCATCATTCTTGCCTCACCTTTATTTGGTTTCCTCATACGGGTTTAGCGTCCAAACAATTTTGTCACCCTTTTTTAATTTGTATTGGTTTGCGCCAACATCTGCTTGCTTGCCATTGATTTCATATAGCCAATATTTGCCCTGCTTTTCATCTTGTTTCCGACCATCGATCTCACTAATATAGCCTTTTGACAACTTAATTGTATAATTTTCCTTCATAACCTTTTGCAGTTTTTCATTTTTAGTTACTTTGATTGTTTTTTCGTCAACATTCTTGTGATCCTCTTCCAGTGTAATTTTAACTTGGATCGTATCTTGCGTTTGTTTCTTCTCTGCCTGCTCTGCTTTGCCACACCCGCTGATGACAAAACAAACAAGTAAAACTGCTGCCCCTTGAACTATTTTTTTCATTTTTCTTTCCCCTTTTCTTTTAACCAAAAAACAGTGCTCTCTTTAGGAGAAACACTGTCGCTAGATGACCGTCTATCATCAAAAACAGCTATTCTCTACAAAAAGAAAAGCTTTTACGCTGATCTGCTTGTATTTCCTAGCGATCTCTTCATTGACATCAGCCGGTTTGATTTTATTTGTAACTTCCTTGTTACCTTATCTACAGTTTTATTATACAATGAACCAAGAGATTGTCAACCATCGATTCCAAGTTTATATTTATGTAATTTTATCCGCCATTCGCTTAAATAATTGCGCAAAAATAGGGGCCAAAATTAAATAAAAACCAAAATTACCAGCTGCATGAAGTAGATCAAAGCTGATCCCAACTACATAATAGGCCCAAAAGCTTTGAATGCCCAAAAAAGGCGCCTGAACAAGAGAAATAACAAAGCCATAGAGCAAACCCACAACAAAACTAGCCATTGCTTGCAAAATTAGCGCGTGCTTCACATACGTATACCGATAAAGCACAGAGAAAAAAACTAATACCACTGCATAACTAATCAATTGGGCAATCGTCCACGTCCCCATTCCTAGAAATAAACTCGTAATAATTAACGAAAGTAGGCTCACAATTAAGCCAGAAAATAAGCCTTGATAAATCGTTAAAAGTAATAACATATCGGTCATTGGTTGCACATTGGGAATCCATTGAAAACTTAGTCGTCCCACAACACAGGCCGCAGTCATCATGGCCAAAAAAGCCAATTTTTTAGTCGAAAAAAAAGCTGTTTTTCTTGTTATCATTCTTTTCACATCTCTCCGATGATTTTTAATTTTTAGTTGAGTATCTGTTCTGCTAGATTCAGCCCACTATTGGACGAACACTTCTAGCTTATCATCAATTTGGAGAATTATCTAGTAAAAAAAAGCGCTTCATTTTTTAAAATAGCGGCTCAATAAAAAAGCGACTTTCTTTTTTTAGAAGAGAAATTAGTTGACTTTCATTTAGTTAGGTGCCATACTATATTCAGAAGGAGGTCCTTATGACGGAAATTAATTTACGTGATTTACCTAGCAGAGATCGCTTGGCGGTCTATCAAAAAGAATTTCCCGAATTGGAGATTGAAAATATCTTGCTTTACTTAAATTTTCAGCAAACGAGTCGCGACTTAGCCAAAGACTATGCCACTTTTATTGCACCATTTGAATTAACGGAAGCAAAATTTACGTTAATGATGCTCCTTGACCGAGAACAAACAAAATCACTAACGCCCTTGCAACTAGCAAAAAAAGCTGGTGTTAAAAAGGCAACAATCACCGGCTTACTTATTGGTTTAGAAAAAGCCGGCTTCATCATTCGCAAGGAAAATCCACAAGACAAGCGTTCCACGCAAATTGTATTATCAAAAGCAGGAAATACTAAACTGGAAACTTTTTTACCTTACAATTATCAAAAAGCAAATAGCATAATGAGCACTTTTACCAAGGAAGAAAAAGAGACATTACAGTCACTACTAACAAAACTAAAGGATGGGATACAAAATGAATAAAATTGACTATTTAGAACTAATACTAAGCTTAAAAAAAACACATACTGATATTTTGGAAAACAAGGATTTAGTTGTTCTAGATATCCGCAATGCACCAAAAGAACTAAAAAAAACAAAGATTAAAGGCTCCATCGAAATTCCTGCAAAAGACTTACCTGCACGATTAAGTGAGCTTGACAAAACCAAAACAATTGTCGTCTTTGACTGGAATGGCAGTACAGATTTAGGCAAGGTCGCGCTACTTATTTTACTTAAAAATGGCTTTGACGCGTACGAATTATCTGGCGGAATCGAAGCGTGGAATGGTATGAATTTACCGATTGATACCCTTTAAACCAACATATGAAAAGTAGTCACTCCGAAAAGAGGGCTATTTTTTTATACTAATGTTTATTTTGAGATTTGAATTTAAAAATTTCAATACATCAAAAATAGTTTAAAATCATTATCTCGCTTTAACCACGCTAATTTTTTGTTATAATTACTTATATTACTAATTAGAGGAGTGACACTATGCGTTATGTATTTGATGTTGACGGAACACTTTGCTTTGATGGCATCACAATTGATCCGGCGCTTATTCATGCACTTAAAAAATTAGAACGCGACGGCGATACGATTATTTTTGCATCGGCACGACCCATCCGTGATTTACTTCCTGTTGTAAAATCGTTCCCAAAGAATGATTTGCGGAAATGGCTCGATTGTTTCTAGTCATGGCGAAATCAGCGTTATTAAGTCTCTGCCTGCATCGGCTTATCTCACAATTAAACAATTAATTGCTCAGTATGATTTGACTTATATTATTGATGATACGTTTCATTATTCAGCAAAAGTGGCGCCGGAAAATACCATCCTCAAACAATTGGATCCAGATGGGCTTGCATTGAATCTTCCCTTAAATGAGATCCGCACACCCATAAAAATTATTCTGCTAAATATTCCTTCAAAAATTTATCAGGAAGTCCAAGCAGCTTTGGTCGATTTATATCAGACTATCTCGATCATTACACATACTCACGAAAAAAATATTGATATTACCGCGAAAAATGTAAATAAATATACGACTTTGGCTCATTTTTTTGGCGAATCTGATTATATCGCTTTCGGAAATGACCATAATGATCTTGAACTATTGGCACATGCCAAAAAAAGTTTTTTAATTGGCGAGCAACATCTAGCCTCAGAATTAGGGATTATCCCCACAGAAATCATTCCAAAAGAGCCTCTTATTATCGCTAAAACAATTATTGAACTAGTCTGAAATTTCCAGCTACTATTTTTTTAATTACTTGGAGCATCGACCTTCGTTTGTTTTTATCTTTCCTTGCAAAATCACATACACGCCTATTGAATTTATTCAGCTGCCTTGTTATGCTTGTTAGGAGTGAAAAGAGGTGGCTGTATTGAAACTATTATTTAAACAAAAAATGTTTTCTTGGCTCGGTAGCTATACGATTTATGATGAAAATCAAGTCGCAATATTTGAAGTAAACGGCAAACTCTCTTGGCGACATAAGTTAGAAATTTGGAGCCCTCAAGGCGTACATCTTGGCACTATTCAAAAAAAATGGTTCACGTTGCTACCAAGATTTGAAATGCTTGTGAATGGTCGAGTAATCGGCGAAATCAAAAAGAACGTTACTTTTTTTAAAGATCGTTACACATTAGATTGTAAGGATTGGCAAATAGTTGGTGATTTTTGGGGTTGGAATTATCAAGTGATCGATGGTCAAAATCGAACAATTATGGTTGCAAAAAAAGAAGTTTTTCACTGGACAGACACCTATACGCTTGAAATAATGGAACCTGAACATGCATTATTTGCCTTAATGATTGTCCTTGCGATTGATGTTGCGAAAGCCAGCAGTAAAAACAGTAGTAGTTAACGATCTCAGTAAACTGGTTAAACAAAAAAAGACAAGATCCACTGAATACTGGATCTTGTCTTTTTTTATTTTTCTAAAATTGAATGCCCAATTGCGCCGCCAGGATGCCATTTTACATAGGTTTGCGGCGTTAGCTGTACTGCTTCTTGTAATAAAATGCTTAGTGCTTGTAATGAAATCAATTCACTAATCACCGATGCTCGCGGCGGTTTATTTAAAGGATCTCCTTCCTTCTCAACTCGTGCACATAACGCGACATCAGC
>JAATGB010000095.1 GCA_015654945.1 Lactobacillales bacterium
CGAATAAAAAGTTAAAATCTATTCGAAAGCAAGTTGGAATTGTGTTTCAGTTTCCAGAGTCGCAACTGTTTGAAGAAACAGTCGAAAAGGATATCATGTTTGGTCCTAAAAACTTTGGTGTTTCGGATGAACGAGCGAAGACCGTTGCAGCAGAGATGATTCAAAGGGTGGGTCTGGACCTTTCGTATCTTGAACGCTCCCCTTTTGAGCTGTCTGGTGGGCAAATGCGTCGTGTTGCGATTGCTGGAGTAATGGCGATGGAACCGGATATTTTAGTGTTGGATGAACCGACAGCTGGGCTGGATCCGCAAGGGCGCAAAGAGATGATGGAGATGTTTGATCAGTTGCATAAAAAACAGGGCATGACGATTGTTTTGGTTACTCATTTAATGGATGATGTTGCGTCTTTTGCCGATCACATGGTCGTTTTGGAAAATGGTACAGTTGTCCGTGAAGGTGATCCGAGAGAAATCTTTCAGGAAATTGATTGGTTGCAATCAAAACAGCTAGGAGTTCCTACAGCCACAGCGTTTGCAGCGAAATTACGCGCTAAGGGAATGAAGCTACCCGAGCTACCACTTTCAGCGACAGAACTAGCAGATATCCTTGAAAAAAGTTTGGATAAAGGCGGTAAAATAGATGAATAAATTAATTTTAGGACGCTATATTCCAGGGAATTCAATTATTCATCATATGGATCCAAGGGCGAAGCTGATTTCCAGTTTTTATTTTATTGGTATTATTTTTTTGTGTAACAATTGGCAATCTTATTTGGGCATGTTTTTATTTACGATGTTGGTTATTTTTCTTTCCAAAGTGAAAGTTGGCTTTTTTATTAAAGGAGTACGGCCGCTTATCTGGTTAATTTTATTTACAGTTACGTTGCAGATTTTATTCACAAGTGGGGGTACTGTTTACTTTCATTGGGGAATTATTAGTATAACGGAGTTTGGTTTAACCAATGGGATTTTTATTTTTTGCCGCTTTGTTTTGATTATTTTTATGTCAACGTTATTAACATTAACAACACCACCATTGGCTTTATCTGATGCAATTGAATCAATTCTTCGACCATTGGCAGTTATTCATTTCCCTGCGCATGAAGTTTCGTTAATGCTTTCGATTGCTTTGCGTTTTGTGCCGACACTTATGGATGAAACAGAAAAAATAATGAATGCCCAAAGAGCGAGAGGCGTTGACTTTAGCGAAGGTAGCTTGATTCAAAAAATGAAGGCAGTTATTCCACTTTTAATTCCATTATTTGTAAGTAGCTTTAACCGAGCAGAAGAATTGGCCACAGCGATGGAAGCAAGAGGCTATCAAGGGGGAGTAGGACGCACAAAGTATCGTGTGTTAAGCTGGCAATTTACAGACACATTGGCACTTGTCTGTATGGGAGTATTGACCCTGATTTTGGTGTATTTACGTGCCTAAAGGTTGAATAAGACAACGGATTTCACTAGTGTTGAAATCGTTGTTTTTCTATAAAGGAGAGCAACATGACAAGATATAAAGCAATTATTGCTTATGATGGAACTAATTTTTGCGGATTTCAAGCGCAACGCAATGACCGAACGGTGCAAGAAGAAATGGAAAAAACCTTGCAGCAGTTAAATAATGGCAAAAAAATACAAATTTTTGGTTCAGGCAGAACGGATTCGGGGGTACATGCCATAGGACAGGTGATTCACTTTGATTATCAGGAAGTAGCAAATTTGGAAAAGTTACGATTTGCGTTGGATACGCAAACACCTGAAGACATTGCTGTGAAAAGTGTGGAAAAAGTCGCCGCTGATTTTCATGCTCGTTACCACGTTGTCGAAAAAACCTACCAGTATCGTGTGGATATTGGCAAGCCAAGAAATCCGTTCAAACGTCATTATGCAAGTTATTATCCGTACCCACTAAATATTGAAAAAATTAAACAAGCCTGTGAACAGCTAGTTGGGACTCACGATTTTAGTGCTTTTTGTGCCACCGGGAGCTCAGTAGACAGTAAAATTCGGACGATTCACGCAGCTTCAGTCGTTTATTTGCCGGAAGCAGAAGAATTGCTCTTTACCTTTCGTGGCAATGGCTTTTTATACAAAATGGTGCGAATCATTGTGGGCACACTGTTGAAAATTGGCAATGAACGCCTAGCGGTGGAAGCTATTTCCGCAATTATTGCCAGTAAAGATCGCGATTTAGCAGGACAGACAGCACACCCAGAAGGACTCTATCTAGTCCAAGTTAAATATGGATAAGCTAGTTGAACGACTATAATAGTGCTAAAAAATGAAATTCAAGCGTACAAAAATAAATAAGCAGTGATCAGGCAACTCAACTCGAACGAGGATGAGGTGCTTTTTTTGTGAAAAATATATTTTAATAAGGAGTGGTGGTTTATGCTAAACAAATCAATCAAATTGAATCAAAAACAAAAATATGATTTGGCGGATTTCTCTGTCAGAAAGCATCACGCTTTACTCTTTATTAAAAAATAAAAATCGCTTGAAACGAGGCAAAACCGAAAAAGGAAGTAAAACCAATGCAAACGTAAATAATTATGTATGTTTGACGGGTGTGTTAAGTTTTAAAAATAGACAATCGGCATTCAGAGCATGTAGCAGTGTTCTAAAAGCCGATTTTTTAGCGTTAGGGCAGTATTTTAGTTGCAGAAAGCGCTTAGATAGAAGGGGGAATGGAGGTTTTGATTGCAAGAAATCGGTATTCAAACGTAAAATACCCATGTATATGAACGAAAATCATGCTTCATTGTTGTAACAATTCAGGTTTTCTGTAATATTTCTAGCGGGTTAAAAAAAAAACAAAGAATTTGTTTCGCCAGAAAAGGTTTCTTAAAGAATTGATTTCTCAAAGAAGCCTATGAGAACAAGTGTTTTGGGACAGTTTTTACAGTCTGTTACAGAAAGTACATATTTGTAACGAAGTGTCATTAGATTTTTACCTATGAAATATGGATAGGTGTTAAATTATGTAAGTCGTTTGAAACGACTAAAATATTTCTTTACAAAGGAGAAACAACATGAAATCATTTAAGACGATTTTATTAGGAACAACTTTGGCTGCAGCTTTTGGAATTTTTGTAGGAACAACGGACGCACATGCGGATAGCGTATATACAGTAAAATCTGGCGATACATTATCAAGTATTTCTCATCAATTTAGTGGGGATAACGACTTGGTAAATCAAATCGCAAAAGATAATTCTATTTCTGATATAAATGTAATTTTTGAAGGAGATCAATTAGTAATTAAAGAGGAAGGCACAACATCGGATACAGCGGCAGCAACCACGTCAACAGCGACAGCTTCTAATACAAATGCGGCGACGACGCAAGCGGCAGCAACGACACAAGCAACAAGTGGGACTTCTTCCTCTGCGAAAGAATGGATTGCCCAAAAAGAATCAGGAGGTTCCTATACAGCTACAAATGGTCGCTATATTGGTCGCTATCAATTAGATTCTTCTTACCTAAATGGTGACTATTCTGCAGCAAATCAAGAACGTGTGGCGGATAACTATGTGGCCCAACGATATGGTTCATGGGAAGCAGCACAAGCTTTCTGGCAAGCCAATGGCTGGTATTAAGCGATAAAATCGAATAAGTAAATAAGAAACAGGCTCCCTAAAATTGGGTGCCTGTTTTTTTGTTTTTTTCAATCAACGGAGCTTGTATTTTTGACACAAAAAACCAATTAGAAAAAAGCTTGTTGGAACGTAAAAAGTAATAGGCCAACTAGCAACAGAATAAGAATAAACCAGATCAATTTCCCGATTGGATGATTCGGGTTGATACTAATGCCGATACCATACATTTTAGGAATAAACAAAGGCTGCTCTTTTTGGTCGATTGCTGCAAAAAAAGTTTTATATTTTAGGTAAGAAAAGAATAGTAATGGAAAAACTAAGAAAAGAATCAATACGCCTAAAATGTTCTCTTGTCGATCTGTGTAAATAAAGGGAATACAAGCGAGCGGTAAAAGCATAACTAAAAAGGAACCAATTAATCCTCGATCCAACCACTTGGCGTTTTTTTCCTTTTGAATTAATTGATAATCTTTTTTGACTTTCTTCATGTAGTGCACATCTCCTTTTAAGATATAGTCGAGAGACAAATCATAAAGAACACTAATAGAGACGAGTGTTGGAATATCCGGGTAATTTCGATTCATTTCCCAGTTTGAAATGGTCTGTCGCGAAACATGTAATTTGTCTGCGACTTCCTGTTGTGTCATTCCTAATTCGTTGCGACGCTGTTTGAGTATTTCATTGATGAACATGTTTCTCTCCTTCTTAAAAGTAATGCACTACGTATTATCGTACCAGCCAGCGTGTGAAGCAGCAAGGAAATTAGATGCTAGAGATTGTGGCATGGTTGATTTTTCAGACTTTTTTAACTTAGTGATGATAATAGGAAATGCGTGCTTGCTTTTTTGATCGTCATAAAAGAATACAATGAATAAAATAAAATGGGAGTAAGACAGCTTGTAAATTCCAGTGTGACAAAAATAGGAAAGAAAGCGTGAACAAAAGTAAGCAATAGAAGACTATAATAAATCCTGTAAGGAGGAGGGAAGAGTATGAATGAACGGATCCGAGGTATTCTCACTTTGCTTATAAAACAGCCGGACACGAAGGTGACAGATGTAGCAGCGCATTTGCATTTAAGTCGACGGCAAATTAATTATGCGCTCAATCAATTTAATGATGAACTGCAATCCGCACATTTACCAGCGATTATCCGTAGTCATTCTGGAAGCGTTACGATTCCGCTAGAGGTTTTGCAATTATTGGCAAATCAACAGGTCGATAAAGAAGAACCAAAGTTGCCTATTCTCTCAGAAAATGAGCGACCTATTTTACTTTTACTGATGTTAATTACAAATACAGAGTATGTTAGTTTGAATCATTTTACTGATTTTTTAAAAGTTGGTAAAAATACTGTGACGGAAGATATCAAACGAGCAGAATGGCTAGCCGAAAAGTATGAATTAAAGATAGGCTACGAGCGCGTGAAAGGGTATCAAATTGCAGGTTCTGAGCACCGAATTTTACAGCTGTTATCTGATTCCGTCAAACAATATCAAATTACGCAGCAGGAATCGGTAAGGGAAGTACTTGCAGTCGCGACTTCAGAAGAAGAGGTACTCCATTTTATTCACGAGGCTGAGCAACTGCTACATGTAAGTTATTCGGATGAAGCAATCGATTATTTGCAAACCTCGATTCGTTATCTGGTAACGAGAGGCAACTGTGAAGAACTGCAACAGAAAAATTTTTTTGAAAATCAAGTGCGTAAAACTCCGGAATTTAAAGTTCTTTCTTCCTTATTATTTGATACGGAATGGCAGCTTTCACCAAGTTATGTCGAATGGTTAACGCTTTTATTTTTAACATCAAATATTTTTGAAAAAAAAACAACACAACTTTACGATTCAGACATTCCTTTACGCCAACTAATCCGCCAAATGGTAGATGATTTCCAAGTGCAAACATTCATCAGTATTGATGATCGTGAAGCATTTGAAAGAAGAATTCTGAGTCATTTACGGCCTGCTTGCTTTCGGATTAAGTACCAGCTAAGTTTGGGCGTATACTCTTCGGTTAGCTTAAGCCAAGATAGCAATCATGCTATTTTAGTGGAACTAATGAACGAGTTGATTCGTCCGATAGAAGCCTGGTTGGGGCAACTATTTCCGCAAGATGAGTTGGATTTATTGTCTTACTACTTTGGTTTTCAGTTAACGCAACGTAGTGGTCCGGCGCATCAAAGATACCGAGCTGTGGTGGTCTGTACAAATGGTGTGATGGTTGCAAAGCTTATGAGAGAAAATTTAAAGAAACTTTTTCCTGAGCTTCATTTTTTAGCCTCCTTTTCCGTCCGCGATTTTTATCAGTTTGAGGTCGATTATGATGTTGTGTTTACAACAGTTCCTTTGAAAACCGATTTGCCTCAGTTTATTATCAATCCGATTTTATCATCGAAAGAACAAATCAGTCTTTGTTATCGAGTCATGAAGGAGCTAGGGTTAAATCAAGTCGATCAATCAGTAAATGGATTGATTAAAGTCATTCAAAAAAGTGCGTCAATTCATCATTTAGGAAATCTACGATCAGATTTGCGTGATTTTCTCATTACGGAAAAAGAAACCGCACCGCTCGAAAATTTTCAAATTTTACCTTCATTGGCTTATTTTCTGAAGCCGAGCTATGTGCAAAAGGTGACTGAGCAACTGACATGGCAAGAAGCGTTAAAGATAGCCTGTCGGCCACTTCTGGAAGCCCAAGTAATCAATGAAGAATTTTACCTTGATTGTGAACGGCAGATTTCAACACCAGATTATTATGGTTTTTTTGGGTCACAAGTCAGTATTCCGCATACGACAGTCGAGCATGGTGTATTAAAAGATGGTGTTGGTTTTTTGGTTTCAAAAGAGCCTATTTTGTTTCCCGGAGGGCAAAAGATTCATTTTATTGTGCCCTTGGCTTTTCATGATTTGACGAGGCATTTACGCGCAGTGAATCAAATTGCTGCTATCAGCAGTAAACAAGAACTACTACAACAATTTTTACAACAAGCAGATCAAGAAATGATTTTCCAAATATTACGACATAATTCATAAGGAGGAGTAAGAATGGAAGTAGCAGAGTATCCACAGCTTACAATTATTATGCGTGGTTATACGCAGGAACAAGCAAATGCTATTTTGAAAGCGATGGCGGGCTTTGAAACCAATTTTGCAGTCGAAGTCACTTTAAATACGCCCCATGCAATTGAACAAATTAGACAATTAAATAAGGAATACGGTCAAAAAGTCAAAATTGGTGCGGGCACGGTTCGAACTATTGAAGATGCCAAACAAGCATATGAAGTAGGTGCGCAGTTTTTTCTTGGACCGCATACATTTACCAAGGAGATGCTCAAGTTTGCGAACGAGCATAAGGTATTAGCAGTTCCAGCAGCGATGACGCCTTCTGAAGTGAGTGAGATGTTTGATGGCGGAGCCGATATAGTGAAAATTTTCCCAGCAGATGTTGTCACACCACGATTTTTCAAGGACATTGCGGGACCTCTTGGTAAGTTGCCCTTAATGGCTGTTGGCGGTGTTTCTCAAAAAAATGCGGGTGATTTCTTACAGCAAGGAGCGAGCTATTTAGGGATTGGTTCAGGACTATTTAATCCGAACGATCTCAAAGAATGTGCAATCGAAAATTTAGCGAATTCATTAAAAGAATTGATGAATTCCATTCAATAGGAGCGTAAATAGATGGAGCTATTTTTAAATAAAGAACTTGTCTTTCGAAATATCAAAGGAAAGAATCAACAAGAAATACTTGCATATCTTTCCGGTCAATTGTTTGAAAAGGGCTATGTGAAAGAAGAATATATTCAGGCGATCCAAAAACGAGAGCAACAATATCCAACCGGATTACCGTCTACACCACCGGGAATTGCAATTCCTCATGCAAATTTTGAGCTGGTAAATAAAACCACTTTGGCGATTGCCACATTGGCAGAACCTGTGGATTTTTATAATATGGAAGAAACGGACCAGACCTTGAAAATCAGGATTGTCATCATGATGGCGATTGGAGAACCTCACGGACAAGTTGAAATGTTGCAAAAAATAGTGGGCATCATTCAAGACGAATTAGTAAGAGAAAAAATGATTCATGCAAAGTCAGACGAAGAATTACTACAACTATTGGCACAAGCGGTCAAATAAAGAAAGGGAGAATCAAGATGAAACGAATTTTAGTAGCGTGTGGCAATGGAATCGCAACTTCTACGGTTGTTGCAACGAAAATCAAAGAATATTTAAATGAAAAGAATGTACAGGTTGAAATGACACAAACAAAATTAATGGAAGTTCCGAGCAAAGTGCAAGATTATGATTTGTTAATTACGACCGGTCAATTTGAAGGGCAAACGGGCGGTGTTCCTGTCGTGAAAGGAATGCCGATTTTAACCGGTATTGGCGCAGAAGAAACAAAAGAAGAAGTACTGAATATACTGACAAAGGCGTAGCTTAAGAAAGGAATTAGAAGAATGAATAGTGTGATGAATGTTTTCAACTTCTTTATTGATGCAGGACCAACTGTAATGTTACCTGTCATTATTACGATTATTGGTTTGATATTTGGTTTAAAAATAACACGAGCATTTAAATCAGGCTTAACACTAGGAATTGGGTTTGCCGGGATTAAACTACTTTTAGATTTCATGACGACTAATGTGGGACCAGCAGCGAAAGCCATGGTGGATCGAACGGGTGTAAAGCTTGATGCGCTAGATGTCGGCTGGGGCTCGATTGCCGCAGTAACCTGGGCGTCTCCTATTATTGCTATTTTAATTTTCGCCATTTTATTGGTTAATATTATTTTGCTGATTTTGAAAAAGACACACACGTTAGATGTCGATATTTGGAATTATCATCATATGGCGATTGTTGGTGTCATGGTCTATTTTGTGACCAAAAATGTCTTCTTAGGAGTAGGGGCGGCGATTGTCATGGCAATTATCACTTTTAAAATGTCTGACTGGTCACAGCCACTGGTCGAAAAATTTTTTGGTATTCCAGGTGTCTCTTTGCCAACCGTATCGGCCTTGTCTTCTTTGGTGATTGCTTGGCCGCTTAATTGGTTGTTGGATCGTATTCCGTTATTTCGAAAATCGAAATTTACAATTAAAGATGCGCAAAAGTACCTTGGATTTTTCGGGGATTCAATGATCATGGGCTTAGTAATTGGGATTGCAATTGGTTTTCTTGCCGGTTATGACATTAAACAAGTGTTGCAATTGGGTGTTAGCATGTCAGCAGTGCTCGTATTGATACCGAAAATGACTTCATTGTTTATGGAAGGGCTGATGCCAATCTCTGATGCAGCACAAACGTGGTCACAAAAGAAATTTAAAGGACGGAAACTCTTTATCGGGTTGGATGCAGCTGTAGTCGTCGGAAATCCAGACGTTATTACGACAGCGTTAATTATTATTCCATTGACCATTGCGATGGCTTTGGTTTTGCCGGGCAATCGAGTATTACCATTTGCCGATTTGGCGGTTGTTCCATTTCGTGTAGCGATGGTTGTTGCGTTGACGAATGGGAATTTACTTAAAAATATTGTGATTGGACTTGTGGTAACAGCTTCGCTATTATGGTGCGGTTCAGCAACTTCCCCCATTTTAACAGCTATTGCCAAATCAGTTGGCATTAACTTGGGCACAAGCTCGATGCTTGTCTCTTCTTTTGCGGCAACTTCGATGATTCAAAGCTATTTGGTTTTTCTGGCCTTTAGTTATAAACCGCTGATTGGTGTTCCCCTATTAATTATTCTGTTTGGTTTGTGCTGGTATTTCTTTGATAATGTAAAAAAGGTCAACGCAGAAATGGAATAAAAGTGTGCGATGGATCATAAAAAGTGAGGAGGAAAATAATTGAAAATCTCAAAAATTACGGTATATAAAGTGAAGCCAAGATGGATCTTTGTAAAAATTTCTACAGATGAAGGTATTGACGGCTGGGGAGAAATGATTTCAGGCACAAAAACAGAGACAGTAGTTGCGGGAGCTTATGAAATTGGCAATCGATTTCTAGGCAGAAATCCTTTTGAAATTGAACGTATTTTTCAAGAAATGCATCGCTCCTTTTTCCGCGGCGGACCAATCAATGGAACGATTATTTCAGGAATAGAAATGGCTTTGTGGGATATTAAAGGAAAAGCATTTAATGTTCCCGTTTATGAATTATTAGGTGGCGCAGCTCGTGACAAAATTAAAGTATATTCTTGGATTGGCGGTGACCGCCCTGCGGATGTTGTAGTCCAGGCGCAAGATCGTTTGGATCGAGGATTTACAGCGGTGAAAATGAATGCAACTCCTGAACTCCATTATATTGATTCTTATCAAAAAGTGAATGAAGTGGTGGAACGGGTCGCGTCTATTCGCGAAAAATTTGGTGATAAATTAGAAATAGGTGTTGATTTCCACGGGCGAGTTCATAAACCCATGGCAAAAGTGTTGGCAAAGGCTTTGGAAGAATATCATCCGATGTTTTTAGAAGAGGTGGTTTTGCCTGAAAATGAAGAATATTTTAAAGAAGTCGCAGATGCGGTAGCGGTACCTTTAGCTACAGGTGAACGTTTATATACCAGATGGCAATTCAAGAATCTTTTCAAGCAAGGAGCGGTAGACATTATCCAACCAGATGTTGCATTGTGTGGTGGTATTTTGGAAACAAGGAAAATTGCCGCGATGGCAGAAGCCTACGATATGGCCGTAGCGCCCCATGCACCTTACGGACCTGTAGCATTAGCCGCAACGTTACAAGTGGATTCCTGTACGCCAAATGTTTTTATTCAAGAACAGAGTCTCGGTATTCATTACAACAAAGGATTTGATTTACTCGATTTTGTAAAAAACAAAGAAATTTTCCAATACAAGGATGGGTATGTTGATTTACCATCGAAACCGGGTTTGGGATTAGAAATGGATGAAGAGAAGATTAAGGAGATTGCACAAGAAGGGTTAGTTTGGACCAATCCTGCTTGGAAAAATTATGATGGTACAATTGCAGAATGGTAAAAAGTTGAAAGGAAGTTTCGTATGGTCGAAGCAAGTACAATGAGTGTTTTTTTCCTTATTTTAGTCTTTTTACAAGCGAACGAGCAAAGAAAGATTGTGCTGAAAACAAAATTCAGTTTACTTCGCGCGTTTCTTGCGGTAGGGATAGCTGTTCTATTGCTGGTTGTATTTAAACAATCGGAAGTAGCCAGTCAAATAAAGCTAACGATTTTTGCATTCTTACTTGTTTTTCAAGGATTTGTCCGAGAAGGCTTGGGACAGGAAGCGGTGATTAAATTAGGTGTTTTGGCGGGAGATTACGGCCAATATGAGCAAATTGAATTGGAGGAAACGGCAAAGAGAGAAACGTTTGTGACGTTCTATAAAAATAAAAACCATCATTTTTCTATTTTAATTCCGAAACAAATGGAGGAGGTCACAGCTTATTTTACAGAATGGGAAATCAAGGATAATTTATTGCTCAATAAAGTAGTTGCGGAGCAAAAAGCACCCAAAATTAAATTGTAAAAGAGAAGAAGGCGGTCTGTAAAGGGAGAATAATTGCTCATTTATTGACTGAAAGAAACATATATGAAAAATCAGGACATGAAAACGTTGACAAAAAAAATTTTTTTAGTAGAATAGAGAGTAAGAAGTAAAACTGAATATTTGGATAGCTACTGTTTAATAACACGCTAGACCTGACTTATCTTTAAGGGAATATTGTATTCTTTTTTGAAGAGGAGACAGGTCTTTTTCAATTTTAAAGGGGGTGAGATAGGTGATCATTAGGAAAATTTTGAATAATAATGTGGTTGTAGTCCGAGATGAAACAAGTAAAGAGCAAATTTTAATGGGAAATGGGATTGCTTTTAAAAAAAAGGTCGGTGATTTTGTCGCAAAAAAACAAATCGAAAAAATTTACAAACTCTCTTCTTCGGATTTAACCAATAAATTTCAAGAGCTATTAGCCGAAATTCCGCTTGAGGAAATTGAGCTCTCAGATGCAATTATTTTGGAATCAAAAGCACAATTAAAGCGCAAGCTGAATGATAGTATTTATATTTCATTGACGGACCATTTACATACTGCAATTGAAAGAGCGCGAAAAAATATCTTAGTAATTAATCCGTTAATGTGGGATATTAGGCGATTTTTTTCAGAAGAATATGTGCTAGGTATTCGCGCGTTAGAAATTGTGGAAGCCAAAATTGGTGTTCAGTTGCCAAATGATGAAGCAGGATTTATCGCATTGCATTTAGTCAACGCGGGAATGGACGATTCTGTGGAAGATATGTATAAAGTTACGAAAATTATGCAGGAAATTTCGACGATTGTGAAGTATACCTTTCAGCGAACCTTTGATGAAAATACGGTTTATTATTATCGATTTATCACCCATTTAAAATTTTTTACACAGCGTTTGTTAAATGGTATTCCTCATGATTCTGAAGAAGAGGAAGAGAAAGATGATTTGTTAGATGTGATTAAGCATAAGTATCCTGAAGCGTACCAATGTGTTGGGAAAATTGAGGAATTTATTTTAAATAATTATCAATACAAAATTAAAGAGGAGGAAAAACTGTATTTAACCATCCACATTTCAAGACTTATTCTTAAGAAAAATGTATAAGCGATACTGTTTGTTTCATAAAAATGGTGTGGTTCTGGATAGTGACATTGAGTTGGCTAGACCTCTAATGAAAAATAAAATTGGAGGAAAAAACAATGGGAAAATATAAAGAATTAGCAGCGTTTATTGTTGCCAAAATAGGTGGAAAAGAGAATGTTGGACAATTGACACATTGTATGACAAGATTGCGGTTTACCTTGAAAGAAGCAAATAAAGTAGAAGAAAAAGAGTTACTTGCAAATCCGGAAATTATTACGGCACAGTGGGCTGGTGGTAAATATCAAGTCGTGATTGGCACACATGTAGGAGATGTTTATGAGGATGTGCTGGCTGAAATGGGGAATTTAACCCCAACAAGCGGAGAAGAAGTAGAGGAAGAAAAAAAGGGATTTTTGAATAAGCTAATTGATATTATTACAAAAGTCATCACACCCGCTCTCGGGATTTTGACCGTAACGGGCTTAATTCAAGGTTTGACCGCTGTTTTAGTGGCAACAAATGTCCTTTCGACTACTGATGGGGCCTATATCGTTTTAAATGCAATGGGGAATGCTTTATTTCAATTTTTCCCAGTAATTTTAGGCTATACCAGTGCAGAAGCTTTTAAAATGAATAAATTTGTCGGGATGTTAATTGGGGCTGTGCTCGTTTTTCCGAATATTACAACCAATTTGGCAACGGGAGATGTCTTGTATACTTTGTTTAAAGGCAGCATTTTCTCAACACCTATTTACCATGATTTTTTTAATATACCGATTATGTTTCCAGCAAACGGTTATGCTTCAACGGTTATTCCGATTATTTTTGCAATCTTTGTTGCCGCAAAAATCGAAAAATTCCTTAAAAAAAATATTCCTGATATTATCGGCTTTACGCTCGTTCCTTTTATTACCTTGCTTGTAGCGGCACCTATTTCTATTTTGGTGGTGGGACCGATCGCCAATTTCTTAAGTCAATTAATTACGTTCGGCGTATCAGGATTGTATGAGATTTCGCCGATTATTACAGCAGTGATTGTTGCATTGATTTATCAACCGTTAGTCATTTTAGGTTTACATTGGCCGCTGATTACGATTGGGATGAATAATTTTGGTATTTTAGGTTACGATTATATCGTTCCGATGATTTTTACAGCTTCTTTTGCTCAGACCGCCGTTGTCTGTGCCGTTTATTGTAAAACAAAATCAGCGAAGACAAAAGCGATTGCGATTCCGGCTATTATTTCAGGGTTGTTTTGTATTATCGAACCAGCTATTTATGGGATTACGTTGCCTGTTAAGAAAAGATTTGCGTTTTCGATGATTGGCGGAGCAATTGGCGGTGCGATTTTATCGGCCTTTTCCATTAAGATGTACGCGATGAGTGTGGGCGTTTTGGGTCTCGTATCATTTGTAAATCCTAATGGTGATTTTGGGGGGCTTATTTTCGCTCTTGTAGCGGTTGTCATTACAATGCTCGTTTCGTTCTTGTTAACATACTTTACATTCAATGAAAATCCAAATACGACAGATGTTGAAACTTCTGCTGCGAAAAAAAATGTCGATCATTTCGTAAAAGAAGAAGTTGTTTCTCCTTTAAAAGGACGTGTTGCCGGGATTTCTGAATCGGAAGACTATGTTTTTGCACAAGGTATTTTAGGGAAAGGTGTTTTGATTTACCCAACAGAAGGAAAAGTGGTAGCACCTTGTAACGGGATTGTGACAACCTTTTTCCCAACCGGGCATGCAATTGGGCTAACAAGCGATCGCGGGGAAGAAATGTTGATTCATATTGGGCGAGATACAGTCCAATTGGAAGGGAAATATTTTTATCCTAAAGTACAGCAAGATGCACGGGTCAAAGAAGGAGATGTCTTGCTGGAATTTGATCTAAAAGCAATTGAAAAAGCTGGTTTTAGCTTAGAAAGTCCTGTAATTATTACAAATAGCTCCGATTATTTTGATGTAATCGAAAATCCAGCTTCTGTTCGTGAAACGACTTATTTGAAACCGCTGCTAACGTTGCTTCCATTAAAAGAGCAACAAGTAGAAAGCTTGGATCAACGTACGATTCAGTTAGGTGATGCAAAATGACGCAAAATGAGAAACTTTTAGAAAGAACCAAAGGAATTCTTATTGGGGGAGCAGTGGGAGATGCACTGGGAATGCCGACTGAATTTTTAACGCCGCAACAAATTAAAACGATGTATAAAGAAGGTGTTCAGACCTTCTTGCCTTTAACGGGTCAAGATATTTTGGGAAGACACATGCTTGCTGGAGCGGTGACGGATGATACAATGAATACGCTGTTTATTTTAGAATCAGTGGTAAAGTATCACGGAAAAATCAACGCGGCAGATTATGTGCTACAATTAAACGATTGGGTCAGCCATTCAGAGCTGGGTCCTCTGGTTTCTGGACCATCCACGAAGAAAGCCTTGGAAAATATTCAAAAAGGTATTCCTCTTGAAAAAGCTGGTATTTTTGGAACGACGAATGGCGCATCGATGAAAATTGCACCCATTGGGTTGATTTCTGACTATAATAAAATGGCAGAGCTAGTGGAAAATGTCTATCAGATTTGTCTGCCGACGCATAATACAAACATAGCAATCGCTGCTGCTAGTGCAGTTGCTGCGTGTGTTAGTTATGCAGCTAGTGGGGGAGAAGAAATTGATCAGATTTGGCTGATTGCCGAAGAAGCAGTTTTAGCGAGTCGTGAAAAAGGCTTCGAGTATCCAAGTGCATCTTTATTAATCCGAATGAAACAAGCAAAAAACATCGTGGAAAATTATGCTAGAGAAGAAGCAATTGAAAAATTATATAATGAGATCGGGCCTGGATTTGAAAGTCTGGAGGCTGTGCCGCTTGTCCTGGGGCTAATAACACTTGCAGCGGGCAAACCGCTGGAGGTTGCACGATTATGTGCGAACTTTGGTGGTGATACGGATACATTAGGTGCCATTGCAACTGCAATTTGTGGTGGCTTTCACCCTGAATTTCCAAAAGAATCGATTGAGTTGCTTGAAACGGTGAATCAGATCGATTTTGAAAAATGCGCGAAGGAAATTGTTGTGTTTTCTCCCTTTAGAGAATAACAAAGTAAAAACAAATCACAAAAAGCATCTTTTTAAATGAAAAGATGCTTTTTGTTTTCGCTTTTTTGGTACACAGCTCGGTGAATTTTTCTTTTATGTTTTCAAGAAAAAGAGAGCAAGAACAGCGTAAAAAAAATTCGTAGGTAGAATATAAGCTTATTTTATGCTATCCTTATTAAGGTACTTAATTTATAAAAGGAGGAAATAGAATGGAAGAGAATAGTAGAATCGTTCCAAATGAAGTCAAAGGTTGGAACTGGGGAGCATTTATGTTTAATATTACGTGGGGAATCGGAAATAAAAGTTATTTGCCATTATTGTGTCTTATCCCTTTGTTCAATATTGTTTGGGTATTTGTTTGTGGCTTTAAAGGAAATGAATGGGCTTGGGAAAAAGGCGAGTATTCAGATGTGGATGTTTTTAAAACTGTCCAAAAAACATGGAATCGTGCGGGCTTAGTTGCCTTTATTATTATGATTGCGCTCGTTTTGTTGTATTTCTTTGTTTTTGCTGCTATTATTTCATCATTTATTGTGAACAGTAATTACTAAGCCTGAAAAATAAAATAGTGAGTATTTTGAGGATGATTCTCAAAATGCTCACTATTTTTTATTTTTTTCGTTGATTTGTTTCTGTAATAACTGGTAAAATGACAGGTCGGCGTTTTGTCTGTTCAAACAAATAACGACTCAATTGTTCGCGAATATCTTGTTTCAGCTTGCTCCATTCAAAATCACTTTTTTGTAAATGGTCTTCAATAATTGTCGCGACAATCTTTGCGCCTTCTTCCATTAAATCTTGACTGGTTTTTACATAAACGAAGCCTCTCGAAGTAATTTGTGGTTTTGCGACAATTTTCTTTTCTTTCCGACTAATGGTTGCAACCGCAACAAAAATGCCATCTTCAGATAAAATTTTACGATCACGTAAAACAATATTTCCAATATCCCCAATGCCGAGTCCATCAATCATGACGTTGCCAGCTTCTGTAGTTCCAGCCATTCGCATGCGATCCTTGGTATATTCCATAATATCACCGCGACCAGTGATAAAAATATTTTTATACGGAATACCTAATTCATGTGCAAGATCAGCATGAGCCGCTAGTACACGATATTCTCCTTGGATGGGTGCGAAATAAGTTGGTTTCATTAAATTCAGCATCAACTTCAAATCATTTTGATTGCCGTGACCAGAGACATTCATATTATCCGAGATTGATTTGACAACACCGCCTGCGCGATAAATCATATCTTCAGTTTTAGCTAATGTGGTTTCCATTGCAATGGAAGGTGTCGTCGTAATATAGACTAAATCGCCTTCTTGAATCGTCACAGTTCGATGGCGACTTGTGGCCATTTTTTGTAAGGATTTAATTGGTTCGCCCATTCTGCCCGTTTCTAAAATGACTAACTCTTCTGGTGAAAAATTTTTCATTTCTTTGGTCGTGATTAATAGATCTTCGCTCGGTAATTCAATTTTGCCTAACTTCATAGCAGTCCGGATGATTCTTTCAAGATCATGTCCAGTCAAAACGACCTTCCGGTGTGCCTTGTGGGCGGCTTCCAAAACTTGTTGAACCCGTTGGATATTGCTTGCAACACTTGCAACAATAATTCGGCCTTCCCAATAATTAAATGTATCGTAGACTTCTTCTGCAATTTGTCTTTCTGAAACAACCTGGGCGACATTTTCAGCATTGGTCGAATCGCTTAAAAGCGCTAAGACACCTTCCTTACCAATTTCAGCTAAGCGCGCGTAATCGGTTTGGTACATAGGAATCGCACTTTGGTCAAATTTAAAATCACCTGTGTAGACGATATTACCAACATCTGTTTTGATCGAAATACCAACAGAATCTGGAATTGTATGCGTGGTTCTAAAAAAGCTCACAATGCCATGAGCAAAGTCAATTTCGGTAAATTCATCAATGACATGAAAATCAGTGAAATTTTTGGTTTGAGGGTAACCCTCAACGTTTAGCTTGGCTAGTTCAATCGTTAGCTCTGTGCCAAAAACAGGTACTTCTATTTTTTCTAGCAGATAAGGTAGCGCGCCGATGGCATCTGCATGTCCGTGTGTTAGAAAGATGCCGACGATTCGATCCGCATTTTCCAGTAAATAGCTGAAATCGGGAATGACAATATCGATTCCTAATAATTCATTTTCTGGATATTTTAGACCACAGTCCAAAATAAAAATTTCTTCGTCCACTTCTACGACGTACATATTTTTACCGTTTTCTCGAACGCCGCCTAGTGGAACTATTTTGATGTTACTCACGTTTTATCACCTCATAAATTCTTCCTGATATTATTTATTTAAAATTTTTAAAATAGTTGTTTTTTCTTCGGAAGTACATGCAACAAGAGGCAAACGTAAATCTCCGACATTCATACCTAGATGATTCAAGACGGCTTTAACAGGTGCTGGCGAGGGAACAGAAAATAATGCCTCAATTTTAGGTAATAATTGACGTTGTATATTTCCAGCAGCTTGTGCATGCCCATTTGTAAGTTCTTGATACATTTCATAGAATTCATTTCCCAGCACATGGCTTGCCACCGAGATAATTCCATTTGCACCCATCGCTTTCGCTTCAAATGCTAAGGCATCTTCACCAGAATATATCAAGAAATCTTGCGGAGCTTGCTCAATAATTTGCGCCATCGTCAGTTGACCAGTGCATTCCTTAATGCCAATGATATTTGGGAGCTTTGCTAATTCAAGAATGGTCGTAACTTCCAGCCGAGCAATCGTTCGGGAAGGGACATTGTAAAGAATAATCGGCAAATCACTTGCTTCACTAATGGCTTTAAAATGACGATAAAGACCTTCTTGATTGGGCTTGTTATAGTAGGGAACTACAGCTAAACCAGCCGTAACTCCGTCTAATTGTGCGACTTCTTTTGCAAAATCTACGGACTCTTGTGTGTTATTTGAACCGATCCCACAAATAATGGGGACACGTCCTGCGACAATTTTGATTGTTTCTTTGAATAATGCGAGTTTTTCATCATGAGACAAAGTGGGAGATTCTCCCGTAGTACCTGCGACAATTAATCCTTCTGTATGGTGCTGTAATAGATATTCGATGAGTTTTTTTAGTTGGGGGTAATCCATTGTGCCCTCTTCATCAAAGGGTGTCACCATCGCAGTAAGAATAGCTGCATTCTCCAAATTCATAGTTGTTGACTCCTTTATTAATTGTTCACTCGAACTAAATTTAATTTGTGTAAACTTTCAGCGATTTGGACAGAGTTCCAAGCCGCACCTTTTAACAGATTGTCGGAAACAACCCACAGATGAAATCCGTTTGCTACGTCTAAATCTTTACGAATTCGACCAACAAAGGTTTCTTTTTGATCCACGCTATTTAAAGCTTGGGGATAAATTTGTTCTTCTGGTGTATCCTGTAGCACGACACCGGGTGCGTGTTGTAGCGTTTTTTGGATATCGGCCACGGCAATATTCTTTTGATTAATTTCAATATAAACGGATTCAGAATGTCCGGATAAAACAGGGATTCTGACACAGGTTGCACTCACTTTAAGTTGTGGGTCTTCCATGATTTTTTTCGTTTCGTTGACCATTTTCCATTCTTCAAACGTATACCCTGCATCGCTAAATACATCAATTTGTGGTAACGCGTTAAATGCAAGCGGATAATGTTTTTTGTCACTGCCACTAGGTAGAATGTTAGTAGTGACTTCTGTGACAGCTTTACCATCTAATAATTCTTGTGTTTGTTGTTTGAGTTCATTGATTGCAGAAATACCTGCACCACTAACTGCTTGGTAGGTTGAAACAATGATTCTGTCTAAGCCATATGCTTTGCGAATGGGTTCAAGAGCCACCATCATTTGAATCGTAGAGCAGTTTGGGTTGGCGATGATGCCATGATGTAGGGCGAGTGCTGCTTCGTTGACTTCTGGAACAACCAGTGGAACAGTTTGATCCATCCGAAAAGCACTTGTATTATCGATTACGACGGCGCCACGTTTCACCGCTTCAGGTGCAAATTGTTTGGAAATGCCACCTCCCGCGCTAAATAGTGCAATGTCAATATCTTCAAAAGACTCTGGAACTAATTCTTCAACTGTTAGCAAGTGATCTTTATAGTAGAGTTGTTTTCCTGCAGAACGTTTCGATGCTAATAGTTTGACACTTTTTACAGGTAAAGAACTTGTTTCTAACATTTTGATCATTTTTGTACCAACAGCGCCAGTAGCACCGACGACGGCAACACGATATTGTTTACTCATATGCTCATTGACCCCTTCTATATTTTCATACCCTTCAATTTTTCCCGAAGAAACTACACTACATTTTACCATAAAAGTGTAAAAATAGCTTGATAAAATACCGAAAAGCATGAATCACGGGATAGAATGTACTAAATGAGCGCAAAGTGGAGGGAAGAGATTGATTTGGTAGAGGTAGAAAGGGGATCTACTTGACATCTAAAATTGACGTTGTTATATTAGTCTTAGCGTATTTAAAGAGCATAAATTAGTAGAGATAAATGCGTGCAAGGAGGAATTTTTTTATGGCAAAAGTAGAAAGTTTTGAACTTGATCATACAAAAGTGATTGCACCTTATGTTCGACTAGCAGGAACAGAAGAACATGGCGGAGCCTTAGTTCAAAAATATGATTTACGTTTCTTACAGCCCAATGAAGATGCCCTGCCAACAGGAGCGTTACATACTTTAGAACATTTGTTAGCAACACAACTTCGTGATGAATTAACTGGCATTATTGATATTTCACCGATGGGCTGCCGAACAGGATTTTACTTGATTATTTGGGATGAACATTCACCAGCAGAAGTAAGAGATGCATTAGTGAAGGTTTTGAAAAATGTCTTGGTTGCGGAAACGGTTCCCGCTGTCCGAATCGAAGCGTGCGGAAACTACAAAGATCACTCATTATTTGGTGCGAAAGAATATGCGAAAATTGTGTTGGATAAAGGCATTAGTGATGATCCATTTGTAAGAAGATTTAGTTAATTACACTAAAAAGTAAGAAAGCTTCTATGCCCAAAACAATAAAAGGGACCAAACTCGGCAACGCCGAGTTTGGTCCTTTTTATTGAACTACGTTAACGTACAGTGGTACTAACTAGTCGTTTTGCTTTTCTACGCGCATCGTGAATGATTTTCAACGCGCGTTTTCTTGTTTTGATGTTGGGGCTTCTTAAGCGTCTTCTAGCACTAGATAAATCTAACTTTTCGGGCATCGTAGCCATCCTTTCTATCAGTATGATTAACTATTGAAAACGAGTGGTTCTTTTTAAAACAAAATGGTTGCAATCTGAAGTAGAGTTGCATATAATTAAAACGTAATGATTTCGATTTGCATGTATAATCATAAATGAGCTGCTACGAGAAGTCAACAAAAATTTTTAGAATAAAGTAAAGAAGAATGGAAGAGAAAGGATCGAAAAATGGCTAAAAAATCAAAAATTGTAAAAGCGCAAAAACAAAGAGCGTTGATTGAAAAATATGCAGACCTTCGGCGAGAGTTAAAAGCGAATGGCGATATTGACGCTTTACGTAAATTACCAAAGGATTCAAATCCAGTTCGCTATAAGAACCGTGATTTAATTGACGGACGTCCAAGAGCCTATATGCGAAAGTTTGGTATGTCACGGATAAAATTCCGACAATTAGCAAGTAAAGGGTTAATTCCGGGCGTAAAAAAAGCGAGCTGGTAAAAAATAGAAGCCAATGATCTTAAACCAGAGATTATTGGTTTTTTTGTATTTTTTAGATAGTACGTGTAGGAAAGAAAAAACATTGTTTCCTTTCAATTCTTCTTAAAAATTGCTAAAATGAAAAAAGAGGTTAATAGAGAAGAGGAAGCGTACATGCGCATATTATTTATAGGTGATGTTGTTGGTTCATTAGGACGAGAGTGGATTCATGAGTATGTTCCAAAAATGAAGAAAAAGTATCGTCCGCAGGTGACGATTGTAAATGGTGAAAATGCGGCTTCAGGTCGGGGCATTACAGAGAAAATTTATAAGGGATTTTTACAAGACGGTGTGGATGTTGTGACACTCGGAAATCATACATGGGACAATCGTGGGATCTTTGAATTTATTTCAGATGCGCCGAAAATGATCCGGCCAGCAAATTTTCCAGAGGAAACAACCCCTGGAAAGGGAATGGTCTATGTGAAGGTCAATCAACAAGAGCTAGCTGTGATTAATATGCAAGCACGGACATTTATGACGCCACTGGATGATCCTTTTAAAAAAATGGATCAATTAGTGACCGAAGCACAAAAACGGACGCCGTTTATTTTTGTTGATTTCCATGGGGAAGTCACAAGTGAAAAGCAAGCAATGGGCTGGTATTTAGATGGGCGTGTTTCTGCCGTTATCGGGACTCATACACACGTTCAAACCAATGATGGCCGGATTTTGCCACAAGGAACAGGGTATCTTTCCGATGTGGGGATGACAGGTCCTTATGATGGAATACTGGGAATGAAAAGAGAGGCTGTAATTGAAAAGTTCCTTACCGCATTGCCTCATCGCTTCGAAGTTGTCGAGGAAGGACGTGGGATTCTGTCTTATTGCGTCTTAGACTTGGATCCACAGACAGGTATGACGAAAAAAATTACCTATCAATCAATTAGTGAAGATCATCCTTTTGAAAGCTAGAGGAGGCAAACACCTATGATGAACCGTGAACCGAAATTTTCTTTAGAACCAGAAATGCAGGAGGC
>JAATGB010000143.1 GCA_015654945.1 Lactobacillales bacterium
ATACAATTTTTCATTTTGTTCTTCAAAGACAACAATTGATTCTTCTTCATGATTGAAGCTCTTTACAACTGTATGTGCCCCATAGGTTTCTTCGACTTGGTTGTTAAGCAGTCCCAAGCTTTTTTGTTGCTCTGAAAAGAATTTTTGTGATTTTGGTGCGACAACCATGACAACAAGTAAGCTTAACGGAATGGTACATAGGGCAACCAGTGTTATCTTAGGGCTGATCGATAACATCATGATTAAAACACCAAACAAGGTCACAATGCTGGTCACAAATTGTGTTAAACTCTGTTGCAACGTATTGGAGATATTATCCATATCATTAATTGCGCGCGACATGATATCTCCATTTTTATGCGTATCGTAATAATGGATTGGCACGACACTCATTTTATCCTTCAAATCTTTTCTCATTTGATAGACTACGCGTTGCGAAACTCGTGTCATAATAAATTGTTGAATAAAACTAAAAACAGCTGAAGCAAGATACATCACCAAAACAATCAACAAAATATTTTTTACTTTATCAAAATCAACTGGGAACTCTTTTAGTGGCAGTCCCTTTTTCATTTCGGCATAGCCTTTCAGCACACCGTTAAAGACTTCGGTTGTTGCTTTCCCTAAAACTTTAGGTGCTCGAATTTGGAAAATCGTTCCCGCAATTGCCAATACAAACACAATCACAACCAAATACGCTTTAGACGACATGTACTTCAACATTCGGAAAATAGTTTTCCAGAAATTTTTCGGTTTTTCGCCCTTCATACCGATTCCTCCACCTCTAGGTCCTGGACCCATCATTGGTCTTGGCTTAGGCGTTTGGGTTTGTTCACTCATGCGATTTCCTCCTTCCTCAACTGAGAATTGATAATTTCTTGATAGGTTTCACAGTTTTCTTTCAATTCTGTGTGCGTCCCTTTGCCAACAAGCTTGCCTTCATCTAATACTAAAATCAAATCGGCATCCACAACGGTACTGATTCGTTGGGCCACGATGACGATAACCGCATCGTTCACATTTTCTTTGAGTGCTTTTCTTAATTGTGCATCTGTCTTAAAGTCTAACGCTGAAAAAGAGTCGTCAAAGATGTAGATATCTGTTTTCTTAACCAATGCCCGTGCAATACAGAGACGTTGTTTTTGTCCACCTGAAAAATTGCCGCCACCTTGTTCGACATAGCTATCTAAGCCTTTTTCTAAGCCTTCTACAAAGGATTTCGCCTGCGCAATTTCCAAAGCTTTCCAGATTTCCGCATCCGTCGCTTCTTTGTCTCCATACTGTAAGTTTTCCCGAATGGTTCCGGTGAAAAGCATGGCTTTTTGAGGAACGAATCCGATATGTGTCCGTAACTCATGTTGTAAGCCTTGCTTAACATCAGTTCCATTCACATTGACGGAACCTTTTTCCACATCATAGAAACGAGGAATCAAATTCACTAAGGTTGATTTCCCTGAGCCAGTGCCACCAATAATCGCCACCGTCTGTCCAGCATGGCTTTCAAAATCAATATCTTCTAAAGCACTATTTTCTGCCTCGTGATACCGGTAGCTAACATGGTCAAAATGAAGCGTACCTTTTTGATTTCTTTCTTTTTTAAACGGCGTTTTCGTTTTCGGATCGTTGATTGTATCCTCTACCTCTAAAATTTCTTGAATCCGCGCTGCCGAAGCTTGTGCTCTTGGGATGAAAACAAAAATCATCGCTAACATCATAAAACTTACTAAAATTTGCATTGCGTATGTCATAAATGAAATTAAGTTACCCACTTCTAAATCCATCGTCGAAACATAGTGACCGCCATACCAAATAATCGCAACATTTGTGACACTCATAACGAGCGTGACAACTGGCAACAAAAATGAAACAATCGTGTTTACTTTAATTGATGTTTGTGTAAAATCTTGATTTGCATCATCAAACCGTTTTGCTTCATAGTTCGAACGGTTAAAAGCGCGCACAACTCTGACTCCTGTTAGGCCTTCACGGAAAACTAAGTTTAAGCGATCCGTTTTCTTCTGCATGCTTTTGAACAATGGTACTGCAAAGAACATTGTTATCCCCATAATAAGCGCCATAATTGGAACCGTTACTAAGAATACACCTGTCAGCTTCGCATCCTTCGAATAGGCCATCACACTTGCACCTATCAACATAATCGGTGCATTAATCATCATGCGTAAAAACATTTGAACAACCATCTGAATTTGATTCACATCATTGGTTGTTCGGGTAATTAGTGAAGCCGTTCCAAAACGATCAAACTGATCATTTGATGAATATTCTACTTTTTTATAAATATCCGAACGTAGTTTTTTTCCTAATTTTTGTGATTCTCGAGAAGCAAAATAGGTATTGCCGATCGCCGCAATAATACTAATTACGGAAAATCCCATCATTTTAAAGCCGACTTGCCAAATATAGTCGATGTCTCCCTTTGCCACGCCCTTATTAATAATATCCGAAGTTAGTGTTGGCAAATAAAGATCACTAAATACTTGGACAATCATGAATAGAACTGCCATGATAATAGCCGTTTTGCCGATACGTTTAAAAATAGCTTTCATTCTTGTTGCTCACCTTCCTTTAATGCGCCATATTTTAGCCATTCCATTTTTTTACGAAAATCTGCTTTGATTTCTTCTAGTGTCCGTGTTTTTCCAAATTGTTCACTTTTATAAGAGAAATTAATAGAAGCAAAAATGAAGGAAACAATCAATCGAAGTAAGACAAAAACATCCTTTTCATCCGTTATTTTCAAGTTATCCGTATTGATTAATTTCAAAAAAAGTTCACGCTCATTTTTGTGTTTTTCATGCCCCCTGCCTTTTTCTTTTTCATCTCCCTCATAAAAATTAGGCGATACTTTATGGCTGGCGCGGTAATCCATATGCAAAAATAAATTTTTATAAAAAGCGGCATCTGGGCCAAAGAGAATTTCTTGAATAATCCGATCAAAATAGCGGGTGAAACTATTAAAAATATCGCCATTTTCTTCTTTAAAAAATCCCACAATGATATCTTTTTCTTCTGCTTTTAGGCTATCTACATAGTAAAAGAACAAATCTTCTTTGTCTTCAAAGTACTGGTAAAAACTCCCTCGTGGAATTTCAGCGTATTTCACGATATTTGCAATTGATGATTCATAAATAGGCACTCTTGAAAACTCTTTACGCGCTGCCATAAGCAAACGATCCTGTTTTTCTTTTGGTAAACCAAAGAAAGTTTTAGTTGGCATTTTTCTTCCTCCTCCGAAAGTGACATACTGTCATGTGACACTTTGTCATTATAAAACTCTCGGACGTGTAATGCAAGTAATTTACTTATTTCTTTACAAAAAAATAATGACATTTTCATGTCACTGCTTTTCAACCATTTTTTTCACTCTGATCTTAGTATTCCATATTTAAACGAATTCCAATATCTTCCCCTCCAATATCTGATTTTTCTGATTCTAGCTTCTTGTTGCATACCAATTTTTTCACCAATTCGTATCATCCCCTGATTTCCTGACCCCGTAGTGAATCCAATATGAGGTAAATCTGTCACTTTTTCGAACAAATAATCAAGCCACAGCTTTAATGATTTGGTTCCAATTCCATGATTCAAATGACTTTCTTTGTCCAAACAAATACCCATTTTAAACCATTCTTTAGCGCATTATCTTCAAAATAATAGCTGACAATTCCCACCACTTTATCTTAGAATTCAATCGACTTTTTCTTTATTATGCCATAAATAAAAGAAAATGCTCTACAGAAATAATCAAAACGCTTTTTTATTTACTTCTCCTTGTTAAATACATACGCAATTGACCGTTCATTTGAGCTTACAAAAAGTAAGCGTATATCTTTACTTATTTTTTGTAAGCAGATATACTATTAGTTGAAGCAACCTCATTATCTGAAAGAAAGGATTGAAAAACATGGTCCAAATAAAACCAGCATTTCAATTATCTGAAAAGACCCATACTGGAACAGTTTCCTTAAAAGTCAAAGATTTAGAAAAACAAAGAAATTTTTATACCTCTATTATTGGGTTAGAAATTTTTAAAGAGTCTCCGAAACAAGTGATTTTAACCGCACAAAAAAATAGTATACCGCTTTTAATTTTAAATAAAATTGAGCAGCCACTTCCTTTAACTCGAAAAACCGGCTTATTTCATGTCGCCTTTCTATTACCGACCAGAAAAGATTTAGGGAATGAATTACTCCATCTCTTACGCGTGAAGGCACCACTTGATGGCGCGAGCGATCATGGCTATAGTGAAGCACTCTACCTCACTGATCCAGAAGGAAATGGCATTGAAATTTATCGTGATAAACCGCAAAATGAGTGGGAAGTGATGTCTGATGGCGAAGTTCCTGCTATTACGATTGAGATGGATGCGGATGGTGTGATTGCTGCGGCGGATGGAAATTGGCAGGGCTTTCCTCAAGGAACAAAGGTTGGTCATGTTCATTTAAAAGTAGCGGATTTGCTGAAGACACAAACTTTTTACACAACGATCCTCGGCTTGACGTTGACAACCAACTATACAGATCAAGCAAAATTTTTTGCGACAGGCTCTTACCATCATCACATCGGTTCCAACATTTGGAATGGCCGAAACTTATCGGCAATGACGGAAAATGATTTAGGACTCGCTTATTTCGCTTTTTTCGTACCTGATTATACAGAGCTCGCTCGTGTGCAAAACCATTGGAATGAACAACATGTTGCTTATACCGCAGATGAAGAAAAGAGCCAATTATGGGTAACTGATCCAAATGGTATTCGGATTCTTTTTACCATTGAATAAAGAAATAGTTAAAAAGCACGAAAACCAGAATAAAATTCTGCTTTCGTGCTTTTTACCAAATTAACCAAGTAATTGCTTTTTACGTTGCTCTTTTTGCGCAATTTTGGGTAAGATCAAGCCTAATGCCGTAAAGATAAAGGGAACGGCAATATTCAGTGCCATTTGGAACCACCACGTTTTCTTGTCAGCTTGATAATCGATTTTTGGAATCATGCCTAAGATACAGGCGAAAGCTGTAAACAAGAAACACCATAGGCCAATTGCAAAGCCAACCGTTTTATTTTTAACAAATTTATAATCCGAATGAAATTTCTCAATTTGTTTATTCAACATCATATAAGCGAAAAATACCCATAGATAACGGAGCGGCATAACCACTGAATTTAAATTAAGCAGCCAATTATAGAGATCATTCATATTACCGATTCCTAAAGATGGAATTAAAATAATCAAGCTGACTAAAATACCTGTTAGCAGGTACCCATTGATTGGGGTACCGTTCTTATTCGTTCGTGACAATCTTTCTGGAATATATTCTGGATCTGCATCCCCTAATAAGATTTTTAACGGAGCATCAATGGAGAAAGCCAGCGCCGAGATTTGAGCCATCGTATTGGCAATTGCGTACAAGATAACAAATAGTCGACCGACATGATAATAGTTACCTAGACGTTGGAACGCTTCATACGCCCCATTAACCATTAAATCTTTGGGAATATGATTCGCATCAAAAATCATGCCCATTGCAACGGAGCCTAACAAAGCACAGATTGCGACCATTGCAGCTAAAAAGAGCATACCCTTTGGAAATTCTTTCGCTGGATTATTGGTATTGTTGACATACGGTGAAATTTTTTCCGCGCCACCGACAGCAAACACCAGCATCGAAATTGTCGTAAAATAAGCAAAATTAAACTTCGGTAGATAAGTTTTAATGGAACCCATATCTGGAGTAGCCACATGAGCACCGGTCATTGCTGGCGCAGTTACTGCCAAAATAATAAAGAGGATTGACATCACAAACATTGCAGTTCCCGCAATGCTGCCAATTCTTTTTAATGTCGCCAGTCCTTTAGAGGAAATCCACAAGAAGAAAAGAAAAATAGCAAAACAAATTAAGGAAATTGTGGTTGAGGAGACTGTTCCGACAAATTGACCGTTTCCTTTGATTAACCAATTTAGTGCAACGACAATTCCTTGTGGTTTTTGTGCTAAATAAGGAATGTGAACCACCCAATAGGTCCAAGCCGCATAATAAGCGATTTTAGCAGTCGTTGTTTCTTTAATCCAAGAAGACACGCCCCCATTTGCGTCTTTAAATGTTGAACCAAGTTGACCAACGCTAAGTGCATAAGGGACAAAATACAAGGCCATAATTAAAATCCATGAAACAATGACAGTTAATCCTTGATTTGCGTAATTATTCACCACGTTTCCTAATCCCCATACGGAAACAAAGGCAATCAGTGCAATGTTATACCAACGTAATTTTTTTTCGTTCACAAATGTTCTCCTATCTTTTTCTAATTAAGTTTATTGCTTCTCTTTTATTCTATGCGTCTCTCTGCGCAAGGTAAAGAAAGTCTTTGCTTAATTAAAAGTTCCATGAGAATATTCTGAGTATTCTTTAAAATAACGAGCTATTTGATTAAATACTGGGGGATTTTGCTTTCATATTCCCTAATTTTATCTGCCAATGCCAGTGTCAAATCAATATCGTCTAAACCGTTGACCAATTTTTCCTTCCATGTCGGATCAATCTCAAAGTAATAATACCCTAAGGAAGAAATAACTTGTTGGTTAGGTAAATCAATGGTGACTTGCTCTGCTGCTGGTAAACCTGCTAAAGCATGGCATTCCTCTGGTTGCAAAACAATTGGCAGTAAGCCATTTTTAGTCGCATTCATATAAAAAATATCGCCAAAGCTACCTGCAATTACGACTTTAAAGCGATAATCCGTTAGCGCCCAGGCTGCGTGCTCGCGTGAAGAGCCACAGCCAAAATTATCACCGGCAATTAAGATAGTCGCTTCGCTATATTCTGGCTGATTTAAGATAAATTCAGGATTTAGAGAACGATCTGGCAAATAACGCCATTCGTCAAAAAGAAATTCACCAAAGCCAGTTTTTTCAATTCTTTTTAGAAAGGCTTTAGGGATAATTTGGTCTGTATCAATATTATTATTGAGTAACGGAACTGTTTTTCCTTTATGAATTTTTAAGGCTTCCATTTAACCATTCTCCTTCCCGAATATCGACAAATGTTCCTGTTACTGCCGCTGCGGCAGCCATTGCCGGACTACATAAATGTGTTCGTGCGCCTTTTCCTTGACGTCCTTCAAAATTACGATTCGAAGTCGAAGCACAGTGAACTCCTTCTGGTACCTGATCGGGATTCATGCCTAAGCACATCGAACAACCGGGTTCGCGCCATTCAAAACCTGCTGCCTCAAATATTTTATCCAACCCCGCACGTTCTGCGGCCTTACGGACAGGTCTTGATCCGGGCACCACCATCGCTGTAATACCCGCTTTGACTTTTTTCCCTTTGATCATTCGTGCCGCTTCTTCTAAATCTGACAAACGACCATTAGTACATGAACCGATAAACACATACCCAAGCTCAATATCGGAAAATTTATTTCCTGGTGCTAAGCCCATATACTGATAAGCGCGTTCATCATTCAGATCTTTACTTTTTGGAAAAGCAGCGGTTACCGGAATACCCATTTCGGGATTCGTTCCCCATGTCACATAAGGAACGAGTTCTTCTGCATTCAGCTCGATCATTTGATCATAAACTGCATCTTCATCGGTTGGTAGTGTGCGCCAATTTTCGATCGCCGCACCCATATTTTCAGGTGCATATTCGCGCCCGTAGAGATAGTCATAGGTCTTCTGATCAGGAGCCATCATCCCCATTTTGGCTCCCCCTTCAATTGCCATGTTACAAATACTCATTCTTTCTTCCATTGATAGCTGTGAAATCGTCTCACCAAAAAATTCTACGGCATAACCAACACCGAAATCCACACCATAGTTGGCAATTAACGCCAGAATAATATCTTTTGCATAGACACCTTTTGCTACTTTACCATGAATATGCACGCCCATATTTTTAGGCTTGCTCTGCCAAATCGTTTGCGTCGCAAAGACATGCTCGACTTCACTCGTCCCAATGCCAAATGCCAGCGCACCGAAAGCTCCGTGTGTTGCCGTATGTGAATCACCACAAACAATCACTTTCCCTGGTTGAGTCAAGCCAGTTTCTGGACCTACCATATGAACAATCCCTTGGCGGTCGCTACCGTTGTCACAAAGTGTGACCTGAAATTCCGCACAATTATCACGTAACGCTTCCATTTGCTTTTTAGCAATCAGATCTGTAATATGAAAAATATCTTTTGTCGGGACATTATGATCCATCGTCGCAAAAGTGCGTTCTGGACAACGAACACTTCGACCCGCTTCACGCAGCCCTTCAAAGGCTTGTGGTGATGTTACTTCATGAATGAGGTGCAAATCCACATAAAGTAGCTGCGGCTCGCCTTCTTTCCCAGCAATGACATGGCGTTCCCAAAGTTTATCAAAAAGTGTTTTCCCCATCAGTATTCCTCCTCCTCTAGCGCTTTTATGACCGCGGCGACGAATTCTTTCGTTCCTGTACTTCCACCTAAATCGGCGGTAAGCATGCCTTGCGCCATCACGCGATCACACGCTGTTTCAATTTGTTTTGCTGCCTCATTCCAGCCAAAAGATTGTCGTAGCATTAGCACAATGGATAGGATCATCGACATTGGATTTGCTTGATTTTTACCTGCAATATCAGGAGCTGATCCATGAATTGGTTCATAAAGAGACGGACCTTGTTCACTATGGCTAGCGCTTGGAAGCATCCCTAAAGAACCTGGAATCACTGAAGCTTCATCGCTTAGAATGTCGCCAAATAAGTTTTCGGTTACAATGACGTCAAACTTACGCGGCTGTTGGATCAATAGCATCGCTGCCGAATCCACTAATTGGTGTTCAAGTGTCACATCTGGAAATTCGGTTGCGACTTCTTCCGCTACTTTCCGCCATAATTTACTTGTTGCAAGCACATTGGCTTTATCTACTGAGGTCACTTTCTTTCTTCTTGTTTGCGCAATTTTAAAGGCTTTTCGGATAATACGTTGGATTTCCTCTTTCTTATAAGTACAGGTATCTACGGCTTGCTCTTCGTTTAATTCCCGCGGTGTTCCAAAATAAATTCCTCCTGTCAATTCACGAACAACAACAAAATCGGTTCCTTGGACACGCTCTTTTTTTAATGGCGATTGATCAATTAGCGCATCTGTAACTGTAATAGGTCGAATATTGGCATACAATTGTAACGCTTTTCTTAATGCAAGCAAGCCTTGTTCCGGCCTTTCTTTTGCTTCATTCCACTTTGGCCCTCCAATTGCACCTAATAAAATAGCATCCGCTGCTTGGCAAGCCTGTAAAGTTTGAATGGGTAATGGTGTGTTTTCTTTATCAATGCCTGCTCCGCCAAAGGGATAGCTCGTAACCTCTAATGACAAGCTGAATTTTGCGGCAATTGTGGCTAAAATTTGTAACCCTCCCACCATAATTTCTGGTCCAATACCATCTCCAGGCAAAGCAACAATTTTCTTTTTCATAACGTTCCTCCAGCTGTACGGATTATTTCTTTTTGCTTTGCAAAACCACTCGCCTGAATATAGGCTTTAGCTGAGGCCTGCAATACATCAAAATCGATCCCAATTCCGTTAAATTGCTTTTTCGTTTTTACATCTTCAATTGTCACATGTACTTCCGCCTGCGCATCTTCACCCGCAGTAATGGATTGTATTTGATAATATATCAAACAAACCTCGTGTTTCATGATTCGATCAATCGTATTATAGATTGCCTGAATACTTCCTTGACCGACAGCAGAATCTGTCTGATTTTCACCTTTGGAATTTTCGATACTGACAATCGCTCCTTGGCGTTGTCCCGAAGCATACTGTAACTGTAGCTGCTCTAAATGGTAGGGCTCATTTGCTTCGCTTACCTCACCCACGATCAGTGCATGTAGATCTTGCTCTGTAATCTGTTTCTTCTTGTCAGCAAGCTCCTTAAACTTTCTAAATGCTTTGTTTTGCTCTTCTTCGGTTAAATGGTAACCCATTTTTTCGATTTTTGATACAAAAGCATGACGTCCAGATAGTTTTCCTAATGGAAGTGAATTGGTTTCAACACCCACTAGCGAAGGTGTAATAATCTCATACGTATCTGGATTTTTCAACACGCCATCTTGATGAATGCCCGATTCATGTGCATAAGCATTCGAGCCGACAATCGCTTTGTTTCGTGGCACGTTCATTCCTGAAAGGCGACTAACGAACTCACTGGTTTTCTTCGTTTGACCGAGATCAATTTGTGTCGCGCATTGATAAAAATGCTTGCGGATATAAAGTGCGAGTGCGACTTCTTCTAAAGCCGTGTTTCCAGCACGTTCTCCGATCCCGTTGATTGTTCCTTCTACTCTCGTTGCACCATTCTCAATCGCAGCAAGTGCATTTGCAGTCGCCATACCCAAATCGTCATGACAATGAGAAGAAAAGGTCACTGTATCAAACAAAGGAATTTCTTGCTTTAGGTATTGGAAAAGTTTTCCATATTCTGTTGGATTTGTATAGCCCACCGTATCCGGAATATTGATGATTGTCGCACCTGCATCAATTGCCGTTTGTACGGCTTTAACTAAAAAATTTTTTTCAGTACGAGTCGCATCTTCTGGCGAAAATTGAACGGTCGTAAATTTCTGTCGCGCATAGCTTACATGTTCATGAATTGCCGTTAAAACCTGTGCTTCTGTCATTTTCAATTTGTATTCCATATGAATCGGACTAGTAGCTAAAAATACATGGAGTTGCGGATGAACCGCCTCTTTAAGGGCTTCATAAGCACGATCAATGTCTTTTTTTTGACAGCGCGCAAGTCCAGTAACGGCAGTTTTAGTCAAAACCCGAGCAATTCCTTGGACTGCTTCAAAATCTCCTTGCGAAGCAATTGGAAAGCCTGCTTCGATGACATCTACCCCCCATTTTTCTAATTGTTTTGCTACTTGAATTTTTTCTTGTGTATTGAAGTTTACTCCGGGTGTTTGTTCGCCGTCTCTTAAGGTAGTGTCAAAAAATTGAATTTTTTTCATGTTCTTTTTTCCTTTCTACTTCTGTTAATTTAAAAAAAGTATTAAAAAAAGCATCCCACAAGTGGGATGCTGAGAAGTCCCCACTTTCTGAATGCAGAAACAGGACTCCTAACTTCTGAAATTTCAGAGTTTTGAGTCCTTACAATAATAATAAAGTTGTTTTAATAAGGCTTGTTTTTATTGTCATAGTGACCATCCTTTACAACTTATTCGTTTGAATTTTTAGACAATTCAAATTATTCGTTACATTCAAGATACAAAAATCAGGAAGCTTTGTCAACAACTTTTTTGTATTTTTAACAAAAAATCGGTACAATAGAAAAAGGAAAAGAGGAGAATGATCGATGAAAAATGTGCGCCACCGAAAGATTAGTGGAATTCCTGTACTGGAAGTTGTTCCAGAAGCCTTACAAAATGATGCCTTGCCATTGGTTATTTACTACCACGGCTGGCAAACTTCAAAAGAATTAGTTTTAACGCAGGCGAGAAAACTTGCGAAACAAAATATTCGCGTGCTCCTGCCCGATGCGATGAATCATGGTGAACGAAAATATGAAGCAGTCTCCAAAATACCCGCGGTTACGTTTTGGTCGAGCATTCAGTATAACATTATTGAATTTAATTTGTTGCTTGCTTTTTTCAATAAAAAAGGTTTGATTTTAAATCAAAAAATTGGTGTTGGTGGCTTATCGATGGGCGGGATGACGACTTGTGCGCTCCTTACCCAACATCCAGAAATAACAGCTGCTGTTTGCCTTATGGGCACACCCAAACCCATTCATTATATTGAAAGAATTATTCGCATAACAACCGAACGAAAGCTGGCAATTCCAAAAGATCTCGCGAAACTTTTAAGTTGGGTAACGGAATATGATTTATCCTTTCACCCAGAAAGCCTTGCCGGTCGGCCGGTTTTATTTTGGCACGGAACTCAAGATCCAAAAGTTCCTTATGAAGATACAGCATCCTTTTACCAAGCAGTCAAAGATACTGCTTATGGCAAACAAGTCCAATTTTTAACAAGCGAAGGAACCGGGCACTTGGTATCGACAGAATTGATGGATACGGTAACTGAATTTCTAGTTGACCAATTGACTGAAAAGGATCATTAGCAAAAAAAGCAGCCCACTCATCTTTCGATTCAAAAGCAAAATCGACAAAGAAAACTCTTTGCCGATTTTTTGCTTTGACCAATGATCTATAGACAAAGCTTTTTAGTTTTCTACATTCCGCACGTAGTCGTCAAAATATTGGACAAGTGACTTCTTTAATTCTTGGTATTCTGCTTCTGTATATTCCTTGTTTTCAATTGTGCCATTAAATAGTGGCATTTCAAGTTCTTTTCTTACGCGCTCTAAAACTGCTTCTTTATTCATCTTGTCTTCCTCTCTATTTTTTCGAATTTTAGTCGTAAAAAAATCGCTAAAATAAGGTTTCATAGCCTGCATTTAACGATACTTTCTCTTCTTATAATTGTAAAACAGTCGCTTTTTACTACCTAAATACAGGGAAGCGGGTGACGAGAATCGGACTCGCGACAACAGCTTGGAAGGCTGTAGTTTTACCACTAAACTACACCCGCAAACAACTATCTTTATTATATTCTTTGAACTATTTTTATACAAGTATTTCTTTTAAATAATTAGACAGCAAATAAATCTGTGGGAATTTCTGGATCTGTATCATAGACAATAAAATCTTCATTGACACCTAAATCATGTTCTTTTAAAACACTCTCCATGGTCATGTGTGCTAACTCTTTGAGGTTATTTTCTTTACTCAAATGTCCTAAAAAGATTTTTTTCGTTTTATTCCCAATGATATCTGTCATCACCAAAGCACCATCTTCGTTTGACAAATGACCTTTATCTCCTAAAATTCGCTGTTTCAAATTCCAAGGATAACTCCCCATCCGTAACATTTCAATATCATGATTGCTTTCCACTAAATAGGCATCGGCATCGCGAATAACACCCCGAACATGATCACTGCAATAACCAGTATCTGTCAACATTACAAAGGATTTTCCTTCTCGATAAAAGCGGTAAAATTGCGGTGCGATTGCATCATGTGAGACACCAAAGCTTTCGATATCTAGATCACCAAAAGTGATTGTTTTCCCCATTTCAAAGATATGTTTTTGTTCAACCGCGATATTCCCAACCATCGGGTCCATCGCTTGCCACGTCTGTTCATTTGCATAGACATCTAAATGGTACTTTCGTGCAAGTACACCGACACCATGAATATGATCACGATGTTCATGGGTAACTAAAATACCATCTAAATCTTCTGGATTTCGATTAACTTGTTGTAATAAACTAACAATTTTTCTGCCACTTAGACCAGCATCCACCAGTAATTTCTTTTTTCCTGTTTCAATATAAAGAGAATTTCCCGTGCTACCACTTGCTAAAATACTTATTTGAAAAGACGACTTATCTGTCATCGTTGCACTGCTCCCTCCATTACTACCTATCTTTCTATTATAGACTACTTTATTTAATTTTTCACTTCCGAAAGGCTTGTTGTTAAGACGGCGTTGGTAAACGCATTTACTCGTTCGACTTGGACATTATTTTTACTATTTTCGATGCCGACAAACCAAACGGGAATATAAACATTTTTATTTTGCGCTGTAAAAATGCAAAAATATGCCAGTTTTGTCCAGAGAATGGTCGAATTAGAAGGTAGTTTCATATTCGTATACAGTGTCGCAATCGCTTCTCTTTCGGTAATTAATTCTTGCTTTTCGCGTAGCGGTTCAATTTTTTCTAATCGTCCTTGCACATAATTTTTAAGGACATAGTCATTTTTATTTTTCTGTTCGTAGTAAATGGTGATTTGCGCTGTTTCATCATTAAAAGGAATTCCTTCCCATGACTGACTAAAAACGAACTGATTATCTGTTTGGGAGATTTCACTCAAATAGCTGTAGTCACTACTAAAAGCAATATTTTTTTTAACAATTTTTTTCACTTTTTCGATTTGTTTTGTCTTAGAGCCTTCTACTTTGATTTCTGAATCAAAACTGCTTTGAACTTGATTATCCACAATTTTTGCTGTTTGGTTGTTTAAACTCGCTAATTTTGACTTAAAATCGGTTATTTCCCCTGTTAAATAATAGCCTTTAGCATGTTTTTTAGAAAATTTCTTGTTCGTTTTTATTTTGTCATTGCTTAAACGATCTTCTAAATTTGTCGTGATGTCTTGTCCTCTAGTTGCGTCTGTTGCTTTTGTTTCTTGATAACTAGAAAATAAAAAGATATTCAGTCCGAAAAAAGCAACTAAAAAAATGATTTCTATTCTGCGAAAATCCATTGATTGGTTACTCCTTTCTACTAAAATCTTCGACTGATTTCCAGCTTCCCTGATAGTTTACATACCAGCTCGGCGTCAAGTTAACTAATTGACTATTTTCTTTATCTTTTTCCCAGGTATAACCAATTTGAATATCTTTGATTTCTTCTTTTTTAACACCTGAATTGAGTAAATCATTGATCGTATCCTGTGTATTTTTTAAAAGAACCGTTTCATCTGAAGGAATGGGAACTTGAATCGTCGTTTGATTCGTTTGAATCCGTAAATTATCCTTTACAACAATCATTTGAATCTTACTTTTATTATCCTCACTGAACACAGGAAAGCCTTCTACATAGTTTTGATAGACGACCACACCATCATCTTCACTGAAATAACGAATATTGCCAAACACACTGCCCGTGCGCGACACATATTGGAAAGTATTACCAAAAATATTGTTTTCTTTTTCTTTCTTTGACGTTTGTAACTTGCCTAAATAACTGACTTCCCCAGTACTTTCTTTAATCGTTAAGGATTCGCCACTCGCATTGGTTAGACTTGTATCATCACTCTCATCATTCGAATATAAGTCATTGCCATCGTTGAAAAACGCGTGCGTAAAGGTGCTGTAGGATTGTGTTGCTAAAATATAACTATATTTTTTTAACTCAATAGGTTTATCAAAATAATAGACATCCGGTAAGACCGTATGATTGAGAGATACCTCGGTATACGTAATATCCGGCTGATTTTTCAACTTTTTAATCGCTGCCCAGCTGTCACTGCCATTCGCTTCGACTGAACAAACATCCCCTGTTTGATCATTTGTAAAATAAATTTTTTGCTCTTTTAACGCAATAAATATCCGATTAAAGGAGCGTCCGGC
>JAATGB010000163.1 GCA_015654945.1 Lactobacillales bacterium
CACCTTTTCTTTTTATCTCAAGATCTATCATACCAGTAAAAGATGCTAGTTACCATAATAATAATATAAAAAACTTGCGAATCGTTCATTCGCAAGTTACTGTGCGTTTTGATTGTTTTTTAACTTTTGCTGACAGGCATTACATACACCGTGGAAGGTCAATCGATGGTCTTTGACTAAAAAGAGATACCGCTGCTCCACAATTTCTTCTACATCCAATAACAAGTCCTCTTCCACTTCTTCAATACTGCCGCATTCTAAGCACAATAAATGATGATGAAAATGTTTTGCGCCTTCTTTTCGCAGATCATATCGTGCTAAGCCATCATTAAAGCTTAATTTATCAACAACTTTCAAATCTGTGAGCATTTCTAATGTACGGTAGACCGTTGCGAGACCAATCTCAGGGCTTTTTTGCTTCACCAGCATATAAATTTCTTCCGCCGATAAATGATCTTTTTCATTCTCAAGTAAAACTAAAACCGTCGCTTCTCTTTGAGGGGTTAATTTGTAGCTTGCTTCATGCAATTGTTTTCTAATTTTGTTTAACATCGATTCAATATTCATAAAAAAGGAGCCCCTTATTTATAATGATTTTAATCTGTAAATAAAAACACTTGATTAATTTGTAATCATTATAAATTAATTACAGATGATTTGCAACTATTCTCAATTAGCTCTCATCTTGTCCTAATAAAATTGTAAAACCGCCTTCTTGTTTGATTAATCGTTGCTTCAATAAAGAACCTAACGCTCGTTTAAACTGACCCTTGCTAATTGCGAAGGTCTGCTGAATCTCTTCTGGCGATGACTTATCAGTGAAAGGCAATTTATGGTCTTTTGCTTGATTTAAAAAGGTTAGGAGCATCGCAGCATCATCTGATATCACTTCATACGCTCGCGGTTTTAAAGAAATATTTAAAATGCCATCTGGCCGAACTCCAATCACACGTCCTTTTAGATTTTCACCTAATCTAGGCTCTTGAAAACGTTCTGAAGGATGAACAAAGCCAAGATAATTCTCATCTGTAAAAACATACGTTCCAACTAATTTTAGCCGATATGCGACACCGCTAATATCTTTATTTTTCATTTCAATCGTTGCGGGGTGACTTCTCGCTTGAAATTCTTCTTCATCTGCAATCTGTCCCCACAGTCGATCCTTAGTATCTGTTTTTAAAGTTAACAGCAAGCGGTCCCCTTTTTTCGGCCACAGACTTCTCATTTCTGGTAGATCATCTAGAGAAACAACAATTTCTTTATCTGGTAAACCAATATCGACAAACACACCTAAATCTTTTCGATTCGCCACCACTTCCCCAAAACCATAGTTTCCCATCCGAATTTGGGGAATCTTTGTCGTCAGCGCAAGATCTTGTTTTTGGTCATAATAACCAAATCCTTCGACTGAATCACCTAGCTTTCTGTCTCCTTCGTCTTTCCCTAAACGAAAAGTAAGCCCCTGCTGTTGTACAAAATAAGCATGTTCATTCTCATCTGTAATAATTCCTGTAAATACCGTACCGATCAATTGATTCATGTTATGCTCCTTCGCCTCATTTGTCCCCTTATTATACCACAAAACCTGCCTGTCACCTATCTAGAATATCAAGCGAATGAAGGCCATAGAAAGAATACCGATTGATACCGTCCAGAGTAAATTTTTCGTTAGAAATGCCACAATTATTGTCGGAATGGAGGCAACAGCTCGTTCTCCATTGATCGTAGGAAAGCCGCTATCATTTTTAACCAAAATACTTTGGATAAAAAGCGCCACTAGAATGCAAATCGGTAGATAAGATAAAAAACGCTCGAGCCAACTAGGAAAAACCACTTTCTTGGAGAAAACAAAAGGGATGATCCGTGGTAACCAGGTCACGAGTCCACATAAAAGGAATAAAAGGAATAAGTCGCGCTCCTTATCAAGGTTCATCCGCAATCACCCCAATACTACAACCGATTAATGTCGCCGCAATCACACTAATCTCTGCCGAAAAAAAAGCCATTAAAAGATAGAAGCTACCCACGACAGACACTAAAATAACAGCAGTTTTTTTCATTTCTTTCTTAATAAAAAAATCAAGCTGGGATGCAATCAGTCCGATAAACATCGCAACCAAAGCAAAATCCAAGCCAAAAATTTCGGGGTTTGGTAGCCAATTGCCGATGACACCACCGATTAACGTTGCGAAAATCCAACTTACGTAAGCCGTAACATTCAAGCCGTTCGTCCAAGAAACGCTGACTTTATTTTTCTGCAACGCTGTGACCAATACACCATAAGATTCGTCTGTTAACAACGTGCCAATCCCAATTGATTTTAGCATTGATTCCTCTTTAAAATAAGAAGCAACCGACATACTCATTAAGAAATGGCGAAAATTAACGAAAAATGTTGTAAGAATAATGGCCGAAAAATTTGCACCAATTAGCAGCATGCCGCAGATAATAAATTGTGCACTTCCGGCATAGACAATTACCGAAAGCAAACCAATTTCGATCAAAGTAAGTCCGGCACTCTTGCCAACTACACCGGCAGCAATTCCGATGCTTAGGTAGCCTAAAATAGTTGGGATACAGGCACTAACTCCTTCACTAAAAGTAAAATAGCCACGGGAATATTCTTTTTCCATTGGAGTAACCCCTTTCAAAAGTTTATAGAAAAGCAAGAGATATAGGAGATATCTCTTGCTTTTCTGACTTCTATTTCTTCTTGCTTCCTGTAAAGTCTTTCTAAAGCTTAGATGGCAGTAGTTGCTCCGCTGTAGATAATACCACGACGAGGATCAACTGTAATTAATTCATCATTTTTAATTAAGGTAGTTGCGTTTTCAGCACCTACAACGACTGGAATTCCTTTTGCGATCGCAACAACCGCTGCATGTGAAGTTAAGCCACCTTCTTCAACAACAAGGGCAACAGCTTGATCAATCGCACTCATGTAATCTTTGTCTGTTGTTTTGACAACAAGAATATTGCCTTCTGACATTTTTGCATTTGCTTCCTGTGCAGTTTCAGCAACAATGGCCTTCGCAATCACTGAGTTTTCACCAATTCCTTGGCCACTTGTTAGTTTTGAACCAATTAATTGGATTTTCATCAAGTTTGTGGTTCCTTTTTCACCCACTGGTACACCCGCAGTAATAAGAATTAAATCGCCTTCTTTTGCAAAACCAGATTCTTTCGAAATAGTTGTTGCTAAATTAAACATATCATCAGTTGATTCTGGTTTTTCAGCTACACGTGGATAAACACCCCAAGATAAAGCTAAGCCTCTTGCTTGTCTTTCAGAAAATGTAATCGCAACAATATGTGCTTTGGGACGATATTTTGAAATCATGCGTGCTGTATGTCCTGATTCTGTTGCAGCAACAATCGTTTGAATTCCTAAGTTACGTGCTGTATGACCAACAGATTGACCAATCGCTTCTGTCATATCCGTTTTGCTATACAATTTTAAGGCAAATGAATCTTGGTTAATTAACGCTTCTTCTGTCCGTTCTGCAATTCTAGCCATCGTTTTAACGGATTCAACTGGATAATCTCCAGCAGCTGTTTCACCTGATAGCATAATTGCATCAGTTCCATCATAAATCGCATTGGCAACATCACTTGCTTCTGCACGAGTAGGACGAGGGTTACGTTGCATTGAATCAAGCATTTGTGTTGCTGTAATAACAGGTTTGCCTAAAGCATTACATTTTTTAATTAATTCTTTTTGGGCAATTGGTACTTCTTCTGTAGGAATTTCAACGCCTAAATCTCCACGAGCAACCATTAAACCATCAGAAACTTTCAAGATATCATCAATATTATCGATTCCTTCTTGGCTTTCAATTTTAGGAATAATTTGAATGTGCGTTGCATTGTTGTCTTCTAAAATTTTAGTAATTTCTAAAACATCGCTTGTGCGACGAACAAAGCTGGCAGCAATAAAATCAATGTCATTTTCGATCCCAAAACGAATATCTGCTGCATCTTTTTCAGTGATTCCTGGTAAATTAATTGAAACATTTGGCACATTTACGCCTTTTTTATTTTTCAATGTTCCTTCATTCTTAACGACTGTAACAATTTCCTTGGCTGCTTTATCGATATCTGTTACTTCTAAATCAATTAAACCGTCATCTAAAAGGATATGGGTTCCCACATTTACGTCATCGATTAGTTCTGGATAGCTAACAGAGAATTTTTCTCTTGTTCCTTCTACTTGTGTCATCGCAATGCGAACAACATCACCGATTTTAAAATCAATTTTGCCATCTTTCATATCATGCGTACGGATTTCTGGTCCCTTTGTATCTAATAAAAGTGCAACACGTTTTCCAGTAATTTTAGATGCTTCACGGATATTTTTAATCCGATTGCCATGTTCTTCAAAATCACCATGTGAAAAATTTAATCGACAAACATTCATGCCGGCATTCATTAATTCAACAAGGGTTTCGACTGACTCACTTGCTGGTCCGATCGTACAAACAATTTTAGTTTTTTTCATTATAAAAACGCTCCTATATCCAATTTATTTGCTGGTATTAAAATGAAATTTCGTGATTTAGTTCATAGAGAGATAGATCTGGTTTATGTTTATGATTTTCTAAAGTGTCCACAATATCAGTTGCAACGATTTCGTTGTCGCGAATACCAATACAGAGACCGCCTTTTCCGACTTTTAACAATTCAACTGCATGCGATCCAAATTTGCTGGCAAGGACGCGATCTCTTGCACTCGGAGAACCACCGCGTACAACATGTCCTAATACCGTTACACGTGCATGGAAATCACCATACTCCGCTAATTTCTCTGCAAAATCATTTCCACCCATTACGCCTTCAGCTAAGATGATTAAGCAATGCTTTTTGCCACGATCCCGACCTTCTTTAATCTTTTGCGCAACAGCTTTCATGTCAAATTCGTGTTCCGGAATAATAATTTCATCGGCTCCACCTGCAACCCCGGCCCACAAAGCAATATCGCCAGCGCCTCGGCCCATGACTTCAATAATAAACGTCCGCACATGTGAAGTAGCGGTATCACGAATTCTATCAACTGATTCCAACACAGTATTAATTGCGGTATCAAAGCCAATTGTAAAATCAGTTCCTGGAATATCATTGTCAATAGTTCCAGGTAAGCCCACAGCTGGAAAGCCGCGTTTTGTCAAAGCTAATGCGCCTTGATAAGAGCCATCTCCTCCAATTACAACCAATCCTTCAATCCCGAATTTTTTGAGCTGTTCAATTCCCTTCAATTGTCCTTTTTCCGTCGCAAATTCTGGGTAACGTGCCGAATAGAGAAAAGTGCCGCCACGTTGAATTTTGTCACCGACATCTGCAACATCTAATTTGCGGATATCACCAGCAACTAAACCAGCATAACCGTAATTAATTCCGTAGACTTCCATTCCTTCATGAATTGCTTTACGCGTAACAGCTCTAATTGCAGCATTCATTCCAGGAGCGTCTCCACCACTTGTCAAAATAGCGATTCGCTTCATTCATTTCACCTCATATTTTAGTTGTCGTATAAACGGTATTTTAGAATCAAAATACCCAAATCTCACTACTATTCTAACATTATTATTTCTAAAAGTCTTTGAAAAAAAGAAAAAAGCATGAAAAAAAATGTAAATAATCATTTTGCAAAATTCAATTACCGAAAAACAACATTCCCTGTTCCTAAAAGTAATCCCAATTGTTCTTGACTGACCGGGCTTTCCGTAACAGAAAATTCGCTACCTAACATAATTTTTTGTGCATTGTTTTCATAGTATAAAACAACTTTTGTCTGACCATGAAATTGTTTCAATACGTCTTTTAGTTCATTTAATATTTCTGCTTTTTCGTTTTCTTTCGTGATTTTTAAATAGCAAACTTTTGCTGTTGATGCTTCTAAATCCGTTGCACGAACACATTCCTCAGCAAGTAATTGTAGCTCTTGATTATAATTGCTTTTTTCGATTTTCCCATAACAATAATAGACTTTATTCTTTTCTAATGTTTGTTGGATCTGACGATAAAGCCTCGGAAAAATTGTCACAGAGATTTCTGCTGTCTGATCAGAGC
>JAATGB010000093.1 GCA_015654945.1 Lactobacillales bacterium
AAAAAACAATTTGGTTTCTAAAACTGCACAAAAATAAACCGATAAGAAATGAGAACGCGCATTTTCTTATCAGTTCATCTGTTCTTTTGTCATACAAATTTCTTATTTAGGGGGCGCTGTACGTAAATCGCCAAAGCTAATTCGTTCAATTCCCTTTTCTTCAAACCAATTTTTGAGCTCTGGACGACAAAGTGTATCTAAATCGCGGCATCTTGGGATAGTCAATGTTGAGTGATCTAGAATAAATTGATCCACATAGCCAGGATGGAAATGAAGCTCGATTACCGCTTCTGCCGATCCGCTTAGCAAACCAAACCGATCGGTTGTAAAATCTTCAACGTGAACACCTCTGTCTAAAATCTTCATGTAATCTGGCGTTCCATCAAAGGTTGTCCGTAAATATCCAGCTAAATCAGGAACCTGAGCCCCACCAAACATACTTGCATGTACCCCGTATTCAAGTGCAATCTCATAGAATGCTTGCCCGACATTTTCATCCATTGCTGAATGCCCTTCGATATGCTCTGGATACGCGCCGAATAGTTGCTTAAATCGTTCCATTTGCGCGATCGTTTCTTTCTTTACTTCTTCGTAAACAAAATGCCGTTCGCCCGTTTTATACTCTTTTGATCCTAAAAAATTACCAGCGGCATCCACTAAATTTGGAATATTTTCTGGTTTTTCACAGGGTTTTCCCAAAACAAAATTGGTGTGCAGTCCCACAAAAGCTTCCGGTAGCTCTTTTTTGATCAAATCTCGCGCATGTTCAGCTGTAGGTAAATTAACCATAATCGATGTCGACGAAACGAGCCCTTCCTTCATACTTTTAATTACGCCATAGTTAAACGCTTCTGACATGCCTAAATCATCTGCATTAATAATTACTTTTACCATTACGTTCTCCTTTCTTTATTCTAAAAGAATCCGACAAAAGCACCTAAGATCCCAAATAGAATAATTCCAAATAATAAATAAATAATTTTTGTTTTTTTACGAATGAGCAAGAAAATTCCCAAAGTTAAAAGTAAGGGCAACAATCCTGGCATAATATTATTCAAAATTGTTTGCAAAACTAATTTTTCACCGCTGCCCATTTTAAATTTCAACGCAGTCGTAATCGTTACACTCGATGCCGTCATTGCGCCAATCATGATCATACCGACGGTTGTCGCACTATTTGTAATACTCGAAAAAACACCTGATTGGAAAGCCGTTTTTAAAAAACTTTCTCCCGAAGCATAGCCAATTTGCAAAAGCTTATACCGCGTAAAAATGGAAGGAATGTGGTAGATCAAGAGGAAAAAGATCGGGCCTAGAATATTGCCTTGCATCCCTAATGGAATCCCAATCCCTGCTGCAATCAACCGAACTGTTCCCCAAAATATCGAATCCCCAATACCTGAAAGAGGTCCCATTAAAGACGCTTTAATCGCATTAATCGATTCTGGATCAAATTTGTTGTTGCGACTGTTTTCTTTTTCCATCGCAGCTGTAATTCCCATGATGAAGGGCGCTGTTTCGTAGGTACAATTAAAGAAACTAGAATGACGCACCATCGCTTGCTTTTTGCCTTCTGCATCTTCTTTATAGAATTGATCAATAACAGGTAGCATTGCATATTCATACCCATAGCCCTGCATTTTCACCATGGTAAAGGAGCTAAATAAAAACCAAGAGTTTCGAAATATTTTGTTGAGTAATTTTTTATCTTCCTGACTGATCGTGCTTTTTTTATTTGCTTTCATGAGAAAAAGTCCTCCTCTTCTGCTGTATTCTCGTTTTCGGACGATTGAACTGTTTCCGTTTTTTGCTGACTCATAGCTCCCGCCAATTTTTGTGAATTAAGATATTGAGAAATAGCAATTACGACCGCAATGATGGCTACCGCCAAACTTGGTAGCTTTAAATAAATAACTAATACAAAGCCTAAGAAATAAAAGGCAAATACTTTTTTATCAAAAAGCATATTCAAAAGCATCGCAAACCCAACCGCTGGTAACATCGCACCAGCAGCAGTGAAACCGCT
>JAATGB010000169.1 GCA_015654945.1 Lactobacillales bacterium
CCCGACTATCTAGGCTACGTTTTTACTGGTAAAGCGGTGATGGAACAAACCAATGCGTCTACTATGCAATTATTAAATGCAGGAACAAAAGAATGGGAGCCGGAATTACTCGCTATTCTGCAAATATCTCGTGAGCTATTTCCCCCGTTAGTCGAAGCAGGTACCGTTTTAGGGCCACTTTTGCAGAGAAAATTTCCAGCATTTGATTTGCCAGATGCGACATTTATTACGATTGCGAGTCATGATACAGCTTCGGCAATCATTGGTACACCCGGAAAAGGAGAAAATTGGGCGTACCTTAGTAGTGGCACCTGGTCATTGTTGGGGATAGAAACAACAGTTGCCAAAATTTCGCATGCTGCGTTTTCTGCCAATTATACCAATGAATGGGGCGCGCATAATACCTTTCGTTTTTTAAAAAATATTATGGGCATGTGGTTGATTCAAGAAGTTGCACGAATGCAAGAGTATCAGTACAGCTATCCAGAATTAGCACAGCTGGCGGAAGAGACGCCAGCTTTCCAACAGTTTATCGCTGTTAATGATCCGCTCTTTTTAAATCCAGAAAATATGAGCGTCGCGTTGCAAGACTATTGTCGGAAAACCAACCAAAAAGTTCCTCAAACGCCAGGTGAAATTGCTCGCTGTATCTACGATAATCTGGCTTTGTGCTACAGTTTGGAATTAGAAAAATTAGAAAATTTAACTGGAACAGCGAACAAGATTGAAAAATTACACATTGTCGGCGGTGGCTCCAATAACAAGCTCTTAAATCAATTGACAGCCAATGCGGCCAATATAACGGTTGAAGCAGGGCCAGCCGAAGCGACAGCAATCGGCAACATCTTACTACAGATGCTCACAACTGGTGAAATGAAAGATTTAGTTACCGCCAGAGCAATCGTGGAACACTCATTTGACTGTTGCCTTTATCAAGCTGATCCCATTGACCCAATGATTCTCAAACAATATAAAACCTTTTTAGAAGGAGTGGAAAATACATGAGGACAGTAGAACAGAAGTATGCCGAAGCAAAAGAAAAATATGCCACATTAGGAGTAGATACAGAAGCGGTTTTGAAAAAAATGGCGGCAGTTAAAATTTCAATGCATGTTTGGCAAGGAGATGATGTTAAAGGCTTTTTAAGTGAGGATGAGCTGTCAGGAGGAATTTCTGTTACCGGAAATTATCCAGGCGCTGCGACGAATCCTGCCGAGTTGCGTGCTGATTTGGAAAAAGCGTATGCCTTGATTCCAGGTAAGCATAAACTGAATCTGCATGCGATCTACTTGGATACAGAAGAAGTCGTTGATTTGGATGAAATTGAGCCGAAACATTTTGAAAAATGGGTCACGTGGGCAAAAGAACAAGGTGTTGGCTTGGACTTCAATCCAACTTTTTTCTCCCATCCGATGTATAAAGATGGCTTTACATTGGCTCATCCAGATAAAACAGTGCGCGATTTTTGGATTGAACATGGCAAACGTTCACGTAAAATTGCTGAATATTTTGGCAAAGAGCTAGGACAAGTTTGTGTGAACAATTTCTGGGTACCCGACGGTTATAAAGACAATCCAATCGACCGTTTGGCACCGCGCAAACGACTAATGGACTCTTTGGACGAAATCTTTTCAGAAAAATTGGAGAAGAAATATACCTTAGATGCAGTTGAAAGTAAATTATTTGGGATCGGTGCAGAAGCTTATACCGTGGGTTCTCATGAATTTTATATGGGCTATGGTTTAACCAGAAACAAACTGATTTGTATGGATGCCGGACATTTCCATCCGACTGAAGTTATTTCGAATAAGTTATCTGCTTTGTCTTTATTCAGTGAAGGAATGTTGCTGCATGTGAGCCGTCCGATTCGTTGGGATAGTGATCACGTAGTAATTATGGATGATGAGCTACAGGAAATTGGACGTGAATTAGTGCGCAATAATTTATTAACCAAAACACATATTGGTTTGGATTTCTTTGATGCTACGATTAATCGTGTTGCCGCTTGGGTGATTGGAACTAGAAATACGCAAAAAGCTTTAATGAAAGCAATGTTGGAGCCAACCGATTACTTAAAGAAAATTGAATTACAAGGTGACTTTACAACTCGTTTAGCGTTGGTTGAAGAATTAAAAGATTTTCCATTTGCGGCTGTTTGGAATTATTATTGTGAAGCAAACAATGTTCCAGTTGGACTTGCTTGGTTAGCAGAAACAAAAGCCTATGAAAAAGAAGTATTGTCGCAACGAAATAATGGGTAAGCTACGCTCGCAAAGGATTTTGATTTGTCGATTATTTAGGAAGAAAAGAGAATATAAAGGAGAAAAATCATGAAAAAAATCGCTATTTTACAAGCACCATTTGTCCAAGAAATGAGGAAGACCACAGCTAATTTATACCGTCTTGGTTGGGATGAACGAAATGGTGGAAATATATCTTATCTCTTAAAAGAAGAAGAAGTAACTCCCTTTTTGAATGTGGAAGAAGTGATTCGTAAGATTCCCATGATTTTCGATGCAAGCGAATTAGCCGGTTTTTATTTTATCGTTACGGGTTCGGGTAAGTATTTCAAAAATGTGACGGATGAGCCAAGCGAAAATTTAGGAATTGTACGGGTGGCACAAGATGGTAAATCGTTAGATCTATTGTGGGGCTTGGATAATTTTGCGACACCAACTAGTGAACTCCCAAGCCATTTTATGAGTCATATTGCGCGGCGCAAAGTGGATCCTGAAAATCGGATTATTATGCACAATCATGCGAGTCATTTGCTTGCAATGAGCTTTACACATGAATTAGATGAACGCAAGTTTACACGGACTTTATGGAAAATGTGTACCGAATGTTTGGTCGTCTTTCCTGAAGGAATTGGGATTATTCCTTGGATGGTTCCAGGTACCAATGAAATCGGCAAAGCAACATCAGAAAAAATGAAAGAAAACCGCTTAGTTTTATGGCCACAGCATGGAATTTATGGTGCTGGTCGCGACATGGATGAAGTGTTTGGCTTGATTGAAACAGCTGAAAAAGCAGCCCAAGTCTATACCTATGTTTGTGCGCAGGGGGGCGTGAAGCAAACGATTTCCGATGAAAATTTACAGCGCTTGGCGAAAATGTTTGGTGTGGAACCAAGAGCGGGATATTTAGACGTATTCTGAATGAGGTATCCAAGAAAAAGAGCTAATTTTGATTACCACAGATGCCATAAAAGATGTTTGTACACCTGGCAATTCCAGAGAAACAACAAAAGAAGAACTTAGCAAATTATACCAACGCTTGATGTACTGGATTTTTCGTTTGAGAGATCAAAAAGGCGCTTCTCCTTTTACGAGAAGCGTTCTTTTTGTATGTTTAAATATACACATATAAGAATTCAGATAAAGCTA
>JAATGB010000074.1 GCA_015654945.1 Lactobacillales bacterium
AAAATCATTTGATCGAATAACAGAAAATAACGATTGGCGGCTTGTCCTTCAATTCCTCGTAACGATTCGAGGTCAGAAGATTGGCGAACAGCCTCTAGATATTTTTTTAATTCTCCAGAAATTTGTTTAAAGCGTTCGACATCAATACGCAAAGCGTTGTCTCTCGTCATTCGTTCCAACATCCAGCGCTGATTATACAATTTCCCAATGATAAAATGGCGCGCAATTGCCAAGCTTTCTACTTCGTTATCTGAAATCCGGTACTGCTTCTTGCGTAATGTCACGTTGCCCGTTGTCCCGCCTGTGACACGACTGCCAAATCTCCCAGAACTGGTTAAAAAAGTTAAGCCAATATTATTTTCTGCGCATTTTCGCATCAAAGACGGACTTGCACCTAAATACCCAACTGTCACAATTGCTTCTAGATTATGCAAAGGAACGCGCCCTAATTTAGTATCTTCTTTTTTAACAACAATGTTCTCTCCGTCCAATGCTAAATAGGTGTCTGGTGTTGTCACAAAAAGAGTGTTCAACAATTTTCTCATTCACACAACCTACGATCTAGATAGCCTTTCACCGTCTGAACATTCATTAATTTTGGCAAGCATAAATTTTGCAGCGAGCATTTTTTGCAAAAGTTACCCGTTTTAACTTTGGGAGTATAGCGTCTTTGCCAGTATTGATGCATTTCAGCGACTGTGTCCTTTAATTTTTCACGACATGTTTCATCGATTGCAACAGCTTCTCGGTGCTTGGTTTCGTGATAATAGATATAGCCCTTCGGAATCGAGCAAGCTAACATTTCTTCTAAACAAATGGCTTGAGCCGCCAACTGCAAAACATCACTTGGCTCTTGCTTTGGTTTTCCATGCTTGTATTCTACTGGAATTGGAGAAAATGTGCCGACTTCACCATTTAAAGAAACGCCCTTTGGATCTTGAATAAATTCTACAACATCACAGATCCCTGTAATTCCAAATGTTGGCGAATGAACTCGAAGCGCTCGGACAATCAGACGATCTTTGCGCTTTTCGCGAATCATTGGTTGATCGGCTTTTTCGTGTAAATAACTTCCTTCTAAGGTCAACACATTTTCCTGCCATTGTTGTTCAATATGAATAAGTGCCCATTGACGACGGCAAAAGAGAAAATGCTGAATGCCAGAAATCATGAGGTAATCTTGTTCGTCATACATCTTTATAGTCCTTCGATTTCAGCTAGTTCAATTCCTTCTAAAGGTGTCACTGTTACTTGATAATCGTCAAAAGATTTTGGTCGGTCTATTTCTGGAAGTTTCTCAATTTGAACAGAGCGATGTACTTTTGCCGACGAATGTTTGCCCATTTTATTTGGATGCGTCCACCAATAGACTTTTTCTACTGCCATGCTGCCATCCGGGCGAGCAGATGAGGCATCGTTTTCGAAAAGAGTGATGAGTGCTTGTTTGATTTTTTCTGCATCGTCTTCGGTGAATGATGTTTTTTCGGCTAATTGGACGTTGATACTACCATTGAAAACGTAGAGTCCGAAATCAACGAAGTGTTTGGTTCCCATGGTGTCGGAACTTTTACCGCCACCTTCATTGACCGAGTTAACACTTTTGGTAATTTGCATGCTGTTAACATCAATCGGATCGACACTGATTGCCATTTGAATTGAAACCGGTCCGCGAACCCCAACCGATAATTCTAATCCTTTGAAAGCAAAAACTTGGCCAAAGCTACGTGTATCAATCCACGTTTCACAGGCAAGTTCACTAAACCGAGTAGCATCTGCCTTCTTTTTGTCGCTAGAGATTTTCTTTAATTCTTCCACTGAATCTACACGATCTTTCAGACTTTTCAAGCCATCATCCGCACGATCATCAGATTGAACAAATATTCTTTCTCCCATATCTTGCAGACGATTCCGAATTTTACGTTTAATCGCAACATCGGAAATTTCACCATAGCCTTCAAAATTCTGGCGGGGACGATTCCCGTTTAATGGATCGCCATTTGGATTTGCATTGGTTACCGAAGCAATTACTTTAAAATCGATTTTATGTGTTAATATTGTCATTTTTTAATCCTCTACTTTCTCTGCTGTTTTTTTATTATTATCTAATTCATAACGCTGTTCACTAAATCCCATTAGGTATTCTCCATTTAATGGTTTATTTGTTCTTTCTCCATCTTTAAATGATGAAATAATCTCATCTATCAAGTGTTGATAATAAGAACCTCTATCGTTCAATCGATTAAAATAGGGATTCAAATTTTCACGGATAATTTTCCAAGTTGTTTTTGGATGCGCGCTAAAGGCATTCATATAGCGCATTGCATTTGTATTCCTGTCTTTTTCATTACGATAGAGTGCTATTCTCTCCGCTTTATCCGCTACCGCAAGCATCCTCCCAAATAAATAATTGCGATCCGTTTCATTTTTATCTAATGCCACACTTTTCTCCTCCTCTTGATAATTAAAATGTTTTTTCATAACAGCGCAAGCAATACTTAGTGTTTTTTCCCATTCCCCGTTTTCCATACTAATGGGATTAGATGCTCTTTGTAGCAAACTTCTTACAATACCCAAAGGAATTTTTTTACCATCAACTACACAAGGAAATAACTCATTGATCGTATTTTTCACTAATGTGTCGCTGGCTCTTGCCCCATATGCCGCTTCGGCAATATCG
>JAATGB010000204.1 GCA_015654945.1 Lactobacillales bacterium
CGTTCGCCTTCTTTTTTCTTTATTTGTTCCATCTCTGCTTGGCTCAAGCTTTCAGGTGCTTTTTCATCTGGCACTTCAATCATTTCTAGCGTGCAATATTTGCTTAATCTTTTCGCATATTCTGCGATTCCTTGCTTTAAATACTTTTCTTTTAATTTTCCAACTGAAATTACTTTAATTCGCATCGTTTCCTCCAACACCCTTACCTATCTATACAAATTTTTTTACTTAGTTACCATTATATAATAGTCTGCTCTTTTTTATTGCTATTTTTAACTAAAAAAATTATGATGGTAATATACCTTGTTTACTTAAACAATTCATTCAAAGAAACAAAATGGTTTTATCTTAAGAATTTCACGAAATATTCAAAAATAACCTCTAGAATAATATTTAGCGAAACACAATTGCAATTATTTATAAAAAAAGGGAGGAAGGGTGGATTTTACACCGATTATTATGAAAAATAAAATACCGAAAGATGTTACACCAAATAAAAATAAAAGTACTATCAAAAGATTTTCATTGAGTTTACTAGGAGGAGTCATTGGTGGATTGCTAGCCTTTGGTGCTTTTTATGCAGTGACAAACACCAATTCAACCGACACGAATTCCGCAACAACACAAAGTTCGGGCACAACAAAAATCAGCAATGTCAAATATAATGTGGATAGTGATACGACAACTGCCGTCAATAAGGTCCAAAAAGCCGTCGTATCGGTTTTAAATTTACAAAAAGCACAAACCTCCTCTGACGCTTTTGGCGATATGTTTGGTACAGAAGATTCAACTAGTGATTCTTCAAGCAGTAGCAGCAGTTCTGACCTCGAAACAAACAGTGAAGGTAGCGGCGTGATTTATAAAAAAGATGGCGACAAAGCGTACATTGTGACAAACAATCACGTAGTCGATGGTGCAGAAGCAGTGGAGATCCTCTTAAATGATGGAACGAAAGTGGATGCCAAAGTCGTTGGTACAGATACCTATTCTGATTTAGCAGTACTCCAAATTTCATCAGCCAAAGTGACCACTGTTGCGACATTTGGTGATTCAGATGAATTGAAAGTTGGGGAACCAGCCATTGCCATTGGCTCTCCATTAGGCTCGACTTATGCCAACTCTGTCACACAAGGAATTATTTCCGCGAAAGATCGAAATATTACGAGTCAATCTGACGACGGTCAAACCATTAATATCAACGCCCTACAAACAGATGCAGCAATTAATCCAGGAAATTCTGGTGGTCCATTAATAAATGTTGCTGGACAAGTCATCGGAATAAATTCAGTCAAAATTGCAGATTCGAGCAGTAGTGAAAGTGTTTCAGTTGAAGGAATGGGCTTTGCAATTCCAAGCAACGATGTCGTAACCATCATCAATCAATTAGAAACAAACGGAAAAGTCAGCCGCCCGATGCTTGGTGTAACAATGACTGATCTTTCAAATATCACAAGCGCCCAACAAGAAAAAATTCTTAGCATTCCAACTACTGTGACAACAGGGGTCATTATTCGCAGCGTTCAAAGTGCTTCTCCTGCTGAAAAAGCGGGCTTGAAACAATATGATGTGATTGTCGCAATTGATGGCAAAGACATTACTAGTACGACAGACCTACAATCTAGTTTATATGCGAAAAATGTTGGTGATACCATGAAAGTTACGTTCTATCGTGGCAAAGATAAAAAAACCGTGACCGTTAGCCTTACCTTAGATCAATCGTCACTTAAAACTTCAGAAACAGACTAAGAAAACAACGCGTTTAAAAAAGAATGACCGAAAACAGTTTCCGTTTTCGGTCATTCTTTTTTATCTTTTGAAATAAAGATTGCTTTTATTTACTTTTCATGTTATAGTTAAAGATGGAATTTCGTTATTATGCATCGTTTACCTTTCCCAAATGCACAATGAAAGGAGAATGTATATGACATTTAGCAATACAACTATTCAATACCATGTAACACTGAATACCAAGACACAAGTTTTTATGGTTTATGATGCTCAAAATCATGAAAAAGTAGCTTATGGTGTTACGATTGAAAAAGCAGTAAAAGAATTACAAAAATCTATCTAAGGAGTTCAGGCCATTGAAAGATTCATGTATTAATTCTAATTAAAGGCGCTCAGTGAAAGTAAACTTACTCACTGTCGCCTTTTATTTTTTTGCGCATTGTTTATTGTTTCCCCTCAACAAAGAATTTTTGGATGAGCGGTTTATTTTTTTGTTCAAATTTCTCATTATGAGAAGAAATTGTCCCACGATCACCAGCTGTCGGTTCAATATATGATTTTGCTTGATTTACTGCATTGACCGCATCTTGAAAGGTCCCCGCAATTAATTGAACTTTCCCTTCGTACATTGCACTATCCCCTGCGGCAAAAATTCCTGCCACCTCCGTTGCGCCAAATGAATTCGTCGCAATATAATATTCTTTAAACGGATGAATTCCCACTGAATTATTTTCAAAAAATGGATTTTCACGCTTGTAGCCATGATTAATCACCAGCTCATCAATCTGCACTTTTACTTGCTTGTTTTCAGTTTCACCTTTTAAAATCACGGCTTCAATTTTGCTTCCTTCAGAATTTCCGATTAGCGCTTCAATCGTTGTATTCAAGCAGCACTGAATGGTTGGACTCGCTAAAAGTCGGCTGACTTCTGCTTCATGCCCTTTTAATTCCTCTTTCCGATAAACAAGATATACTTTCTCAGCGATGGGTGCCAATAAATTGGCCCAATCAATAGCAGAATTTCCGCCACCAGAAATCATAACACGTTTCCCTTTCATCTCGTAAGGTTTTTGGATCGTATAATGTAGATTTGTGTGTTCGTATTTTTCAGCATCTGGTAGATCCAATCTTACTGGTGTTAAAATTCCGAAGCCAGTCGCTAAAAGAACTGCTTTTGAGTAATGTTTTTTCCCTTTATCCGTTGTTAACACAAAAAGCTGTTCTTTATTTTTCACAAGAGAAATGACTTTTTCTCCCGTTGCAATTGTGGGTTGAAAGGTACGTGCTTGTTCACTCAATTGTTCGATTAGCTTTCCTGCTGGCATCGGCGTGATTCCTCCGATATCCCAAATAATTTTTTCGGTATAGGTTGTTAATTTCCCACCTAGTATTTCATTATACTCAATAATTTTCGTTTTCATTTCACGAAGTCCGCTATAAAAAGCACCGAAAAGACCAGCTGGACCTGCACCAATAATCGTGATATCATATATTTCTTCTTGCTTCATCATTTCAATTTCTCCTATCCACACAAATGAGAACTACTCTCAATTGAAAGTATATAGAAATTGTCTTCGAATTACAAATTTTTTTAGCGTAATCAAAACAGAAGCGCGACGTCGCAACGCGTCTATTTGTCCATTCTGTCTTATTTAGATTGCTGATTGGCCATTTGCTCTGCATATAATTTTTTATCATACATTTTAAAGAACGGATAGTAACAAATAATAGAAATGCCAAAGTTGGTAAGTGCCAGTAAAATTGCTCGATAATCGCCTCCTGTTCCTAGAAACGCACCAATTCCCAGCGGTGAAATCCACGGAATAGCCGAAATGACTTTGCTGACAAGCCCCAAAGATGTGGCAAAATAAGCAGTCGTCGTCGTAATTAGTGGGGTGAGAATAAACGGAATCATCAAATAGGGATTATACACAATCGGTGCCCCGAAGATAACCGGTTCATTAATATTGAATAATCCTGGAAAGAGCGCTGCTTTGCCTAACACTTTTAGCTGGTCAGATTTCGCCACAAAAATCAGTAACATCACTAATCCCAATGTGCTACCTGCTCCACCAATAAAAAGATACATATTCACAAAATCACCGGCAAACACATTGCTGCCACCATTCATA
>JAATGB010000120.1 GCA_015654945.1 Lactobacillales bacterium
AAAACATAAGGTACCTTTCTATTTTACCTTATTAAAATTTCAAGCATAAAAAGGAGGAAAATATTATGTTAGCATTAATCGTGTGGCTCTATTTTCTTTATAAAGAACAATGTGCTTTAGAAAATCAATAGCGCGAACAAAAAACTTGCGTATTACTCCCTAAATTTACGGATAATTCAAAAAGCGAGGAACCCATTGCTTATTTGCAATGCTTCTTCGCTTCTTTCATTTGATTTGCTTATTTACAAAGAATGAAATTTATTCCTTTTGCGACTTCGCTATTAGAACCAATAAAGACCGTAAATTCACCACTTTCAGATTGATATGTTAATTCACGCGTATAAAATCGGAGCATTTCTTCCGTAATTTCAAACGAAACTTTCCGTGTTTCTTTTGGTTGCAAGAAAATTTTCTGAAACCCTTTAAGCTCCTTAACTGGGCGTACAATACTCCCCACAAGATCCCGGATATATAATTGTACCGTTTCAGTACCCGCAATTTTGCCACTATTGGTCACCTCAACCGTCGCGGTAATTTTATCACCTGGGACTAGTTGTGTTTCACTTAATTTGAAATCACAGTAGCTAAAAGTCGTATAGGATAGACCAAATCCAAAAGGAAACAGCGGTTTGTTTGGCATATCCGTGTACCTAGAAGTAAATCGTTTGCTATGTCCTGATTCAGTTAACGGTCGACCCGTATTAAATTCATTGTAATGAACGGGGACCTGCCCCACGCTATAAGGAAAGCTCATACTTAATTTCCCAGAAGGATTGACTTTCCCAAAAACGACATCCGCAATTCCATGCCCGCCTTCTGTTCCTGGAAACCAAACGGTTAATAAACTATCAAATAGTGGTAATTCTGCTTTTAATTCTAACGGTCGACCACTAAAAACAACCCCGACCATCGGTTTGCCTAAAGCTTTGATCGCACTGATTAACTTTTGCTGAACTCTTGGAAGCGTCAGTTCGCCACGGCTTCCGCCTTCCCCGCTTTGCAAGTAATGTTCTCCTATTGCCATGACAACAACATCTGATTTTCTAGCAGCTTCAAGTGCTTTTACCAGCTCCCCTTCTTCATCAAATAGTGTCTTCTCTGCTGGAAAATATTGACCAAAGCTCGCTTCAATCAGTTCCGGTTCAACTGTTAAACAACCAGGTGCAACCAATAAATTCTCTGCCGGCAAAACTTCAGAAAAAGCTTGTTCCAACGTTACGGTTCGTTCCGTTTTTAAGCTAAATGACCATGAACCAGATAAGAAAGGCGAAGTTGCATACGGGCCAATTAAAGCAATTTTTTGGGTGCTTTTTAACGGAAGTACTTCTTGGTTTTTCAACAAAACAAGCGATTCACTCACCACTTTTCGTGCTAGTTTTCGATTGTCTTTAGATAAAATAACAGCTTTCGCTTTTTCTGTATCTGCGCCACGGTAAGGATTTTCAAATAAACCTAATTCATTTTTTAATTCCAAAATACGAAGCACTGATTGATCCAATAATTTTGCCATTTCTGAGTCTTTTACAACGATCTTTTCTAAATTTTTTGCATAGACTGATGTCATCATATCAATATCAACAGAGGCTTCGAGCGCCAGTTTAGCGGCTTGCTCCGCATCTTCCGCAATTCCATGATCTTCTAATTCCTTGATGGCGGCATAATCTGAGATTAGGATCCCTTCAAATCCCCATTCTTTTCGTAAAACATCCTGGTTAAGCCATTTATTTCCCGTAGCTGGAATACCATCTACTGTATTAAAAGAAGTCATGACCATTTTAGCGCCTGCTTTGAGAGCGGCTTGATACGCTGGTAGATAGTATTCACGCATGTTTCGTTCGGACATATCCACCGTATTGTATTCTCGGCCTCCTTCTGGCGCACCGTAAGCGGCAAAGTGTTTCACACACGCAGCGACATTTTTCCCTACTATCATTTCACCTTGATACCCCTCCACAAAAGACTGCGCATACACGCTGTTCAAATAAGTATCTTCGCCCGTCGACTCCATTACACGTCCCCAACGCGGATCACGCACTAAATCGACCATCGGCGAAAAGGTGACATGAATTCCCGAAACAGCTGCTTCTTCAGCGGCAACAGCCGCGGCTGCTTTAATTAATTCGGGATTCCAAGTCGCACCCTGACCTAAGGGAATCGGAAAAATTGTATCATAGCCATTAATGATGTCTGCCATAAACAATAAAGGAATTTTTGCATCACTTTTTGCCAAATAATTTTTTTGAAGTGCCCTTGTTTCCTCCGCTCCACGAACATTTAAAATAGAACCCACATTCGCAATTGCTTCATCTGAAATGCCCAGCTTTTCTTTCGGTCCTGTTACGACTGCTTCGTCTTCTGAATAGAACCCACCTGCCAGCTGAACAAGCTGATAAATTTTTTCTTTCGTTGACATTTTTTTTAATAAATTAGTTATGGCTTGTTTGTCCATTTTCATTTAACTCCTCTTTGCTTATTTGACTCGTTTCTTCTGCTAAAAATTGCTTATCTAATAATTGAATAAAGGGTGCCCACAAAACAAAACCTAGTGCAAAAGTCGCCACAGCAATCACCGCTGACCAAGGATTAAAGTTCGTCGCAATTAATTGATTCAAAATAGGCGGAGTCGTCCAAGGTGCTTGATAAATCGGAATTGCATTTGTTAAAAGCATTAAACCATATGCCAAACCTGCTTGCAAGATTTCGACGAGCATCCAAGGAATAAACAAAGTCGTATTTAATACCACGGGCAGTCCAAAAACAAACGGTTCATGAATGTTAAAAAGCGCTGGTACAATAAATGATTTGCTTAAAGCCTTGGATCGTTTTGACTTTCCCAAAACAAGTAGCGCAACAATTTCTGATAATTTCGCTTGACCTGTATAACAAGTAAATGCTGCAGTTAACACGTAAGGTAATGGTTTCCCGGCATTAAACGCATCCAAATTCGTGGCCATAGCTACTGTCGCAATTGGGAGCCAAACAGCATTTAAGGTAATATTGGTTCCATGAATACCAAAGAACCACAGTAACTGTGCAATAAAAAGCAACACGAGGAACGCCCAAATACTATTACCAAAGCCTAGTAGCGGTTTTGTTAGCAACTGATTAATTGCATCTGGCAAGCTCGCATACGGTGTCAACGCCATCAAATTACGGACAACAACGAAAACCAGCACGGTGCAGCCAAACGGAATCACCGATAAAAATGGTTTCGTAACATTTGCCGGTACCGTATCCGGCATTTTAATAGTTAAATCTTTATGAAAGAGTACCGCATAGAATCTGACTGCCAAAATCGAAACAATCAGTGCAGCAAAAATTCCGGAAGCACCTAGATGTTCCATCGGGATCACACCAGAAACAGTCGCATTCGTGATGGTTTTTCCTTTTGCAACAACATCCGTTACTGTATTTGTTGGTGTTACAATCATAAATGCTGCAAACGCAACCAAGACACCATAAAGTGGATCGATTTTTTTCAATTTTGAATAGCTGTTGGCCGTTCCAATAATCACAAATAAAGCCAATAAACCCATCGTTCCATCATAAACAAAACCTAAACTAGTATTTAACCAAGCATATAAGCTTGGGGCAAATTGATTCATAAAAGGAAAATTGGTTAAAATTAAAATAATTGAAGAAAACAAAATCACCGGCATCGTAAACATCATGCCATCCTTGATTGCCGTCATTACATGGTTTTCATTAATGACATTTGCAGCGGGTAATAAATATTTGTTGAGCCAGGTTTCTAAACGATCCATATATTTTTTCAAAATAATTCCTCCATTCATTTCGCTCACAATAAGACTTATTAATAATTATCTTTTAAAAAAACAATCTCCCTTCATTTAATACGCTTACAATTTGAGTATACGCATTTACAAAGGAACTAGCTCCCTTATATTTATCTCCAAAAATGTCAATAATTATCTTTTAGCTATTTATATTGCTTACGGTAACGATAAGGAGGAACATGATACATCTTTTTAAAAGTATTCGCAAAGGATTTGATATTAGGGAACCCACATGCATAGGAAATTTCGATAATTGATTTGTCCGTTTTCATTAATAAATTGTATGCTTCATCCATACGCAAGCTGGTTAAATAATCCAAATAGGTGATCCCCATATACTTTTTGAAAAACCGTGAAAAATAAGGCGGACTAAAATTAAATGTCGCCGCGACTCTTTTTAAACTCAACTCTTCTCGATAGTTTTCTTTCATAAAAAGCGTAATTTCAGACAAACGATCTAGGTATTTTTGCGTCGTGATTGCCTCGTTGCTTTCTCGTTCAACTCGAAAAAAATGGATGAGCAGGTAGTTTAATTCGTACAATAAACCAATCACTTTTATTTTATACACTGCATCCACTCGCGCATCAAATGTAAGCATTTCATTTAAAATATGGCGAATAGCTCCATATTTTTTTTGCTGATCAGCCGTCGCTTTTTGGCAGGTATTGCACACTATTTTAAAAGTCGCTAAATATTCCTCTTGGGTAATTTCTTGCATAAATCGCAGTGGGATTTGCAAAACAATTACTTGATTTTTCGTTGGGCTTTGTGTTGAGTGAACAACATTTGAATTAATGACAAGCAAATCATTTTTCTGTAAATGATAAAACTCTGTATTCAGCCAGACGTTTAATTCACCTTCTAGGCAGTATAAGATTTCCAAGCTTTGGTGCCAATGCTTCGGAATAATGCGTTCACTGTTTTTCGCGGTAAAGCTAAACAACTTAATTGGAATTTTTTCATTAACGTGAATAATTTCATGCTGGTAATCCATGCTGACACCTCTCTTCTCTTCTTGTTTTATTGTGCCAAAAAAAAACGAAAATGTCATGTTAAAAAATTAGCTTCATAACATACTGGATCTAGGTCAATATCTTGGATCCATTTTTGTAGAGACATTTAAGCCATTCTAATTTTTTCTTGAATTTCAAGTTCATGTGGTGTCAAATAGTTAATTGAACTATGGATTAGATTACGGTTATAAAATCCCTCAATATAACTAAATAATGCTTGATTTGCTTCAGATAAGTCCTATTCCTTCGATAAACCACGAACTGAACGTCCAGTTTGATTAAGTTCTACAATCATTCGTTTAAAATCTTCCTCATATCGGGTCATAAAAATTCTTCCTCTCGTAGATAAGTTTAAATTATTTCTGTCTCTACGAAAAGTTGTCTAAGATTTGATACTAACACCAAATTCTACCAAAGCCAAAAATATAACAACGTTATTTTATGATTTTCCTTGCTTACTTTTCTGTTCCTAACGTATCGTTCAATAAAATGAATAATTCTATTTGTTGAAACCTCCTTATTCCAATTTATCACCTAAAATTACGCATTATTGATATCAATTAAATTACCTAGCCAGCTAAATAGGCTTTGTTTCTATAGTGTTAGCGACCATACCTACTAATTAACGAGCTAAGCTTATACATTTTATTTTTATTAATTATCAATATAGACAAAAAAGAAAAAGTTTTATTTTATCCCTTTTCTGGTATATTATGTTACAATATGATTACAATTTAATTTTTAGCTAAAGGAGTTTTTGAAATGAGGTCAAAAAAATGGCTGATTCCTTTATTGATTGTACTGA
>JAATGB010000064.1 GCA_015654945.1 Lactobacillales bacterium
GATGCTATTCGTGAAAAAAGAAATGGTTTAGCGATTATTAATGGGGAATCATTGGGACAAGTAGCTTCACAAACCTTACATAGTATGATTGCAATTAACGAAGTGACAACGACGCCAATTATTCGTCCTGTTGTTACGCTGGATAAAAATGAAATCATTGAGATTGCAAATCAAATCGATACATTCGAGTTAGCAATTCTGCCGTTTGAAGATTGTTGCACAATCTTTGCACCACCTCAGCCAAAAACAAAACCTAAATTAGAAAAAGCTCAAATTTATGAAAAAAGGTTAGATGTTGAAGGCCTAATCCTTCGTGCTGTTGAAAATAGTAAAGTAACCGAAATTTTAATGGATCAAAAATATTTAGAAAAAACAACTGCAGAATTTGAAGAATTACTCTGAAAAACAAGAATTTCTTGTTTTTTTTTATACATTTTATTAGTTTTTTCACAAATAGATTGAAATCACCATACAGGAATGTTAGACTTTTTTTATGAAGCATTTATCAAAAGGTGGGTAATAAAATGAATAAACAAGATCAGAATAAACCAATTCCGAAAGCAACGGCTAAAAGAATCCCTTTATATTTTCGTTATTTAAGAACTTTACAAGAATCAGGAGTTATTCGAATTAAATCAAAAGAATTCAGCCAAATGATTCAAGTTCCTTCTGCGACGATTCGCCGTGATTTTTCTCATTTTGGTGAATTAGGACGAAGTGGGTATGGTTATGACGTTCCCTATTTAATTGAAGTTTTTAGTGAAATATTGAGCACACAAGTTGAAAAACGAATTGCTCTGGTAGGAGTAGGGAATTTAGGTAAAGCACTTTTAAAGAATAACTTTCGTAGAAACGAAAATTTAACGATCATGTGTGCCTTTGATTCTGATCCAGAAGTCATTGGAACGTGTATTAATTGTGTTGAAATAAAAAACATTCATGATTTTTCGGAAGTTGCGAAAAAAGAAGGGATTACCGCAGTCATTACAACAGTTCCAAGTAAACATGCGCAACAGGCTATTGATACGATTGTTGCTTCTGGAATTACCGCGATTTTAAATTTTGCCCCGGATCGTGTAAAAGTGCCCGAGCATGTTAATATTCAATACATTGATTTAACCACAGAATTACAAACGTTAATTTATTTTGATGAACATGTATCACAGGTGAATAAGTTAGGGTTAGCCAAGAAAGCGTAAGCAACTCCTTTGTTTTTTTTGTGAAAAACTTTTATACTCGTAAGTAGAATGATAAGGAGGTTCGTGGAGATGGAAGTAAAACTTAAAGGAACGACAGTCACACTAGAAGGTATTCCACCCAAAAAAGGAGAAAAAGCTCCTGATTTTTCATTAGTAAATTTGGACAAACAAATTATTCAGTTAAGTGATTTATTGGCAGAAAAACCAGTATTACTCAGTGTTGTGCCAGACATTGATACGCGTGTTTGTTCGATTCAAACCAAAAGATTTAATCAAGAAATTGGACAGTTGCCCAATGTTCATTTTGTGACAATTTCGAATAATACGCGAGAAGAGCAAGCAGATTGGTGCGCAGCCGAAGGCGTAGAAATGGAATTACTGCATGATACTGATTTGAAGTTTGGTTCATTGTTTGGTCTATTTATTCCTGAGTTTGGTCACTTAGCGCGCTCTATTTTTGTCATTGGTCAAGACGGAACAATCGAATACGAAGAAATCGTGCCTGAAATTTCACAGGAACCAGACTATGAATCAGCGTTGGCTGTAGCTAAAAAATTATAAGAGCTATTGACGTGGTTTGATTTTACATGTAAACTTGAGCAGAAGAACGTTGGCAAGAGGAGTATCATCTAGAAGCTTTTTAGAGAGAAAATCATCTGGTGTGAGATTTTCAAGTGGAAAGAGGAGAAGGTAGCTTGCAAGTTGGTTTTCTGAAATCATAGAGTGAGTAAGAAAATCCGTTTCGTGCGCGTTAATGCACGCTATAAGTGGCAATTTTATTGCAATTTAGGTGGTACCGCGAAATTTTCGTCCTAGAATACATTCATGTATTTTGGGACTTTTTTTATTTTAAAATTAGTTGAAAGAAGGTTTATCAATGAGTGAGGAAAAAAATTTACCACCCAAATACCAACCGCAAGAAGTCGAACGTGGTCGCTACGAAAAATGGTTAGCTGCAGGTGTTTTTAAACCAAATGAGGATCAAAAAGCCAAACCGTATTCTATTGTGATCCCGCCACCCAATGTAACCGGGAAATTGCATCTTGGACATGCTTGGGATACGACGCTGCAAGATATGATTATTCGCCAAAAGAGGATGCAAGGCTTTGATACACTCTGGCTGCCTGGAATGGATCATGCTGGAATTGCAACTCAAGCAAAAGTTGAAGAAAAATTAGCACAACAATCTATTTCTCGTTATGATTTAGGTCGTGAAAAATTTGTCGAACAAGTCTGGGAATGGAAAGAAGAATATGCGGGACATATTCGTGAACAATGGGCAAAAATGGGATTATCGCTCGACTATTCTAGGGAACGCTTCACGTTAGATGAGGGATTGTCAAAAGCAGTCCGCAAAGTTTTTGTTTCCCTTTATGAAAAAAAATTAATTTATCGTGGAGAATATATCATCAACTGGGATCCGAAAGCGAAAACGGCTTTGTCAGACATTGAAGTTATTCATAAAGAGGTTGAAGGTGCGTTTTACCATATGACATATGTTCTTGCAGATGGTAGTGGAACCCTTGAAATCGCGACTACGCGACCAGAAACCTTACTTGGGGATACGGCTGTTGCGGTACATCCAGAAGATGAGCGTTACAAACATTTGATTGGCAAAAAGATTATTTTACCGCTTGTTGAAAAAGAAATTCCGATTATTGCGGACGAATATGTTGATCGAGAATTTGGAACGGGTGTTGTGAAAATTACGCCAGCTCATGATCCAAATGATTTCGAAGTGGGGAATCGGCATAATCTGGTTCGAGTTAATGTAATGAATGAAGATGGAACTATGAATGAGACGGCAGGTAAATATTGTGGATTGGATCGCTTTGAAGCTAGAAAACAGGTGGTCAATGATCTAAAAGCACAAGGGCGTCTGGTGAAGATTGAAAAAATGCTGCACAGTGTGGGCCATTCTGAAAGAACGGGTGTCATTGTGGAACCAAGACTTTCTACACAGTGGTTTGTAAAGATGAAACCATTAGCCGAAAACGCAATTAAAAATCAAGAAGGAC
>JAATGB010000104.1 GCA_015654945.1 Lactobacillales bacterium
ATTTCACTATTCTTAGGAAGTTGAACTTCCATTGATTTTATTTTACTTTCCAACGAACTGTCTACATCTAAATCCACAATCTTTGCCTCATCTTGATTCCGCTCAACTTCATAGTCCACCAATTGTGTCAAGTCATTTAATTCCTGTGTAGAAACCTCACTAATATTGTTCGCTCTATCCACTGCTAAAACATGTAGATAACGTCCCGCTTTACGTTTTTCTTCGATTGTAAATGCAGTCGTTGTTTCATAGGTTGTTGCTTCAGAATCTGGGGCAACGTAGATATCATATTTCTCCTCGGGAATTCGTCCATATTCATCTTTATAACCTTCAACTGTTGCTTTCAGATTAGAAGTAGGAGAATCAGAAACCTCATAAAAGTAACCGGCAGTATTACTTGTAATGACTTCCGATACTGTATCTGACTTAAGCATTGTGTTGTCTTTCTTATTGGCGTCCACATACCAGTAATATTTTTTTCCTTTATCTTCGGCATTCACTTTAATATTTAGCTTTTCAGATTCTCCACCTATACCGCAACGAATGCTCATTTCAGGGGATTTTGGAGCTTGATCGTCTTTGACTGTGTGGTCTTCTGCGAAATTATCGAGAGAGACTTGTGCTAAGTTGTAAAGAGTATTGGCAATGATTTTCCGTTCGTCGATTGTAGATGCTCCATTACTATGACCAGTTTGAATCTTGCCGACATTCCCTTTCGTTGCTAAATAAAAATTAGTTGTCTTATTACCATCTAATTGTACTGATCCCCAACTAATATTCGTGTACTCCAACCAAATAGTAGCTTCACTTGCATCGATTTTTTCACCATAAGAATGACTAATAGGAACCGTTAACGTTACCGAATCAGCTAATTCGAATGGATATTTCATCAAATATCCATTATTGTTTATTTTTACTTTTGTACTACCAGTTCCACCGAATGCAAATGTTGTAATTCCCAGTTGAGAAGCAAATCGATTAAAATATATATGTTGTCTGCCCAAAATACCATCAGAATTCCCAGTAATCGTGTCATGTCCATACAATACTCCTCTTCCAGTATCTATAAATTTTTGTAATTCAGTGACTGCTTTTTCTGTCATATCTTTGTGATTATTCCAGTCCCACGAGCCAAACATAACCACATCGTATTGATAGTTTCCAGATGAATCTAACAAATAGCCAGTGGGATTTGCATTATAGGCTGTTAAGTTTACCGCCGTTACATTAATCAAATTATTGCCATCTTTATCTTTAAGCCCTAACCCGTCCATCCAGCCTTTTAACGTATTAGAAGCAGCTATATCTGGATAAATATTTAACACTTTAATCGCTTTGCCATACATTAGAGATTTATTCGTCCAATTTGTCCCATTTTCCGATTGATACAACTGATAGCCGCCATTTGATAAATTCGTAATGTTCTGCCAATTCAATTCCGCATAATTTTTCTTATTGGGACTGTTCCAGCGATTCTCTGCAGTTAAGCGAAAGTCTCCCTTACTTTCGATAGTGGAAGCCTTCACTTGTTCTGCCGTTTGATTGTGAAACCAATTATTTTTTATCACTATACTAAATAGGATCACCAGACAGATCACACAACCAAACATCAGTGTTTTTATACTTGCTTTTTTCATTCTCTCTCTCCTCGTCTAACGATTTACTAACAAAGATTCTCCTATAATTAGCGGCCCAATAAATTCTGTACTGTCCTTATAAGCTGAATCGTTTTTTCTATTATTTAATCAGCAATAATCAAATCAGTGCTTTTTTAGTCAAAAAGCATTCATGTCATTACGCTAATTTTTAAAAGATACACATGGAAAAAAACCATGTGTATATGTTATTTAATTTTACTTTTTAAGTGGCTGTCTATCACCTGTAACGAACCGCTTGTTGGCGTAACTCCTTGCCACCAAGCATCTCGATAAACATATTCCGCAGTATTACTCGTTTCCACTTTCACCAACAGAGTCACTTTTCCCTGATCGTATTCTTTTCCTAGATTATTTTTTACCTTCACCTTCGTAAATAAGTAAGAAGTCGCTTTTTTCGGCTTCAATGCATCTAGATAGTAATAATAACCATCTCCGCCTGCTTTCCAATGGGCCAAGTCAAGATCTAATTCTAGTTCGTTGCCAATTTCTGCTGGAAAAATTCGGTCTACATTATTAACTTTTTTACTGATTTCTGGCTGGAGCATGACACGAATAAATTGTTTGATCGTGCCTGTATTAATGATACGAACTTTTTTTTCAAGCTCTTCTCCAGGTTTGATTGTCGCGGGTGCTGTGAAAACTTCCTCAATTTTTGTTTCTAAATTACCTATCTGAAAAGTATTTACCTTCTGGTCGCGTACAGTCATTGCTGCATACGCCACGCCTCCGACAATCATCCCCAGTACAGATAGAAACATAAGAAACCGGAGTAGAAAGCTCTGTCTGAATCGTTTCACTTTTTTTCCCATCATCCGTTTTCCTCCCTAATTCAATTTTCCACGATACATCGCTTCAACAGCTGTTCCAGCTATCTGCCAATCTTTCAGCAATGATTTTGAAATATCATGTGCATCCATTACAGGAATCAGTTGATACAATGCTCCTTTATACTTATTCGGATAGCTTTCAGGTAAGTGAACACTTTGAATTAATTTTTCTGTACTTTCACCGGCATTTAACATCTCAGAATAGTAAAAATAACCTGCTTCATAATACCAATAATTACTAGTTTCCTCAGTAGGTATCGTGGTTACAATTTTTTCTGTGTTAAAGTCAATAATAATTGACTGCAATGCTAGATAAGTAGGAGGTTCTTTGTATCGGTAAGCGGTTGTCGCGTTATTTGTATCGCTTTTAAAAACATCAGCCGCAACAAAATAATTGCCAGCCGCTACGGGATACGTATTTCCTACTTCCCAAGTATTCAAATCATGCAAGTCGATATCAGATCCATTCGAGTGGTTTACTGTTTTTAACTTCCCATTGCCTTTTCCTTCACCTACATTTAAATCTATTTCGAAAGCTAAGAAAAATTCGTACAGAGAAACGCGTACAATTGCAGGAGATTTCCCGATATTTTTAACAGTCAATTCTTTTTCAGTGCGTGTTCCAGGTTCAAATGACAAGTTTACGTTGAAGTTTTCCGCAATCACGACATCTAATTTGCCCTTGTTTTCTTTCACTCGATTTAACCGTTCATCACTGTAGGTATGCCACGCGTAGGTGCTACCAATGATTAGAAGCAAACTAAGAAAAAAAGAGAACAGTAAGAGCAAGCTTTTATTCCGATGAACCACGCGCGCGAGCTTTTTACCTTTACTCACCTTTCTTCTCACCCGCTTCCTTTTCTCGGCTTTTTTTCCACAATAATAAGACAATCAAGATCAACAATATTCCCACAAGAATTTTATAAAGCAAACCTCTCAGTTCTTCTCCCGTTTTCGGAAGCTTTCCCCAGAAACCTTCTTTCTTATTCGGACTAGTCGATGACGACGTGCTTTTTGAAGTACTCGAATCGGTCGTTTGCTTTTTTGTCCCGACAAATGTCCAATAATACTGTAACTCACTGGTTTCCAGCAAATCATTCACTGTTAACTTAGAATCAACTTTAAAAACAGCTTGGAGAATTTTATCTTTACCATACCGACAAACACCTAATTTTAAAGGAGTTTTTCTCCAGTCAAAACTTCCATCGCCTAGGAGTGGACCTTCATAAATTATTTTGCCATCTAAAATTAATTGCAGGACAACATGCTTGTTCCAATCAACTGGTCCTTTTTTCTCCTTTTGAGCAACTAGCAAGCCTAATTCAAACGGTTCTTTTAAATCCAAGCTACGGATTGTAATTTCTTTTTTGTAGCTATCCCCTGGCTGAACCTCCGCCAAATCAATATAGTAGCTGCCGCTTGAATCAGCATACATTCCTGAATCATCGCCAATAACTAACCCAGGAGGAAGGGTTTCAGCTGCCTCACTACTTCTTGCAAATCCGACAAAAGCAAATAAACAAACGAGCAAAAAAATGAGCTTCTTATAATTCAATAGTTTTGATTTCATCAAGCCTTCCCTCCTCGGCTATTTCCAGTTAAGTCCGTTTATAAGTCTTTTAACGCGTCATAAATCTTTTTCGATTCAGAAGATCCCCAATTAGAGCTACTTGGATCGAATTTAAATATCTCTTGTGCTGCTGTAATATCATTGGCTTGAACTGCTTCCGTTTTTATCGTTAAATCATAGGTTACGTTTGTATAGCGTTGGTCAGTTGAACCATAAAGTAAGTTTGTAATCAATGAATTTGTTGTTCCGGCGGTGCCAGATGCACTATAGCTGGCATCCAATTTAGCAAGATAATAGAACCAGCCATCTTCAGCGTTGTATACCCACTTATCTTTGGACAAAGTAGCAGTATCCGTGAGTGAGCCAAATTTAATTTTGATTTCACTAGAAGGCCCACCAAAATCATTATCAGCATCAGCAAAAACATTTAGTGCTTGACCATCTATTGTCGGTAATGTGCCGCTGAACAAACTCAAAGACGTCGGAGCTTTGACACCTGCATCTGTTCGATAGTCAAATACTTCTCCATTGTTTGTTCCGTTATAGCCAATCAATGAGGTATCCGTTGGTGTCGTTGTTCCAGCTGGCGCATAAATACTCACTAGATTAGACGCCGCCCAATTTTTAGAAATATAATTATATCCTCCTGCATACACATAATATTGGAAGTTCGCCGCGCTTACCTTCCACGAAGTAACGGGCGTTCCGGCTGCTGCTGTGCCATCATGTGCAATATCGGCTGACATTTTTTGGAAATAATCCGTTCCATCAGCAGTATAATGGTAAAATACTTTTGTTTCGAATGAATAATCGATCTGTGCTGGTGTCACCGGATTTGCTGTTGCAGATCCTTTTGCCCAAACTTCGACGCCTGTTGGCAAACCTGTAATCGCCGTAAGTTTCGACCATCCTTGTGCAATTAACGTAGTGCTTTCTCCTGCATAAGAAACAGGAATATCCTCGGTTAATTTTGCAGTTGCTGGCTTATAACTCGTAGGTGTAGTTTTAGTTGTTTCAACCCCTTTTCCAGCTAAATGTTTCATCACTTCTTCAAAACTTGCACGCACAAAAACTTGGACATCGCTCGCATTTGTAACTTTTGCGTCTTTTGTCGCTGAACCACCTGGAGTAATCGGTGTTTTGGACCAAGTTTCGGTAACTTTTACTGCATCACTAATAACTTCGGCCGACTTTACTCGGTTTAATTTTTGATCCTGATACGTTTGCCACGCAAATGTTCCTGCAACACAAGCTACTATAGCGAAGCCTACGGCAATACCTAAGAGTTTTTTCTTTCTTTTTGAAATACTTTTCATTTCTTTTCCTCCTAATTAAATTTGAAATCATTCGATTTATATAAACGCACTCTATTCAATAGGTTGCGGTTATAACATGCTGCGCTTTCTTTTTCAAAAGAAAAGTTAATTTTATTTTTTATCGTTTTCATCCGTAGTCTTTTTTTCAAATAGATAGGCTTTAATAACTAAGAAAAAGCCAAATATAGAGACTAGAAACGTCAAACATAGCCATAAATTATCTCGTACAAATTCCAATAGCATGCCTACTTTCGGAATCGCAAAAATTACTTTTCCCAAGACTTGATCAGCTTCAAAGGGCGGATCTTTTGCATCGTTTGCATCTCCTTGGGTAACAATATAATCACCTTCTTTGTCATTTAACTTAGAAAGACGACCGACCATTCTATGCGTCAAGTAACGATTGCCATTTCCGACACGATAAGTAAGAATATCTCCCTTTTTAATTTCTGAGGGCTGTACTACTTTCACGAAGGTCATATCTCCAGCATAAAATCCGCCTGATGGGGAGCCTTCTCGAGGAGCCATTGAATTCGTCAAAACATTATAAAAACGATAACCAAAAATAGAAGCATTATTCTTATCACTAAACGCAAACATGACCGAAGTTAAAACCAAGCCAATTGTAAAGGCATAAAAAAACGTATTATAGAAAAAAGAAAGCCAGCTTTTTTTTGAGCTTTTAGTGGTACTTTTGGCGCTCTTACGAAAAGATTGCTGCGTAGTCGACGCTCCAGTATCCATGCGTTTTCTCTTCTTTTTAACGTTTTCGTTCCGCTTTTTTCCTAACTGATTTCTTTCGAAATTATCCGTATCAAGAGAATTTGGTTGTCGAGATTCTTTAGGAGCCTGTCGGCTAGATTTACGTCTCTTCTTTGAAGGATGTTTTCTCAGTGAATTTCTTTGGGCTTCGCTTCTATTCATGTACTCTCCTTTACTTTTCACTTTATTTTTGCTATTTCCTCACTTAAAGTTCTTTATTTTATTTAGAAAACCAGCGCCAAAATTCATAAAATTTAAA
>JAATGB010000020.1 GCA_015654945.1 Lactobacillales bacterium
CATTCACATCATAAAAACGATTCAATAAATTCATAATCGTTGTTTTACCAGAACCTGTTGGCCCAACTAAAGCCACCATTTCGCCTTTTTTTACTTCAATTGAAACATCCTTTAAAATAGCCTGATTTGGATCATAGCCAAACGTCACATTTTTTAAAGCAACCGCTTGTTGAATCCCTTGAATATTTTTCCCATTCACTGGATTGATCTCATCCGGTTCATCAAACATCTCGTTTAACCTTCGCGCACCTGTAATGGCCAATTGGATCATATTATAACCAGAAGAAATCTGCATAATCGGTTGATAATATTGTTGTGAGTATTGAACAAATGTAACGACTAAGCCTAATGCAACTGTTTTTTCCAAATCGCCGTTCAATGCCAACCACCCACCAAAAAAGATCACAATTGCAGTATTAATTAGTGACATTCCTTGCATCAAGGGAAATAGCAGCCCCGAATAAACTTGCCCTTTAAAAGTCGCTTCACGAACATTTTTATTATGTTCCAAAAACCCATCAATCGTTTCTTCTTGCAAGCCATTTGTAATAATCATTCGTTGCCCGCTAATTTTTTCATCAATATATCCATTCAAATGACCGACTTCATCTTGCTGAATATCAACATACTTCCGTGCTTTTTGAATTACCAAAACAATAATTAAAATGGTCACAGGTGTTGAAGCAATAGTCACCCAAGCCAATGAAACATTTTGTTTAAACATCATTAGTACAATTCCAATTAGCAAAGCAATATTACTCATAAATTGCAGCAACGCTTGATTTAAGCTATTTTGAATATTATCCAAATCACTACTGAAACGACTTAAAATATCACCATCTTGATGCGTATCAAAAAAACGAATTGTTAATTTTTCTAATTTATTAAACAAACCCAAACGCATCCGATTGGTTGATTTGCCAACTACAAGTGTAAAAAGAATATTGTAAACAAAATTAGCCGCACTAGAAAGCACGTAGAAGATACTTAAGAGCCAAATGACGTGTAGGAAATCCCCCTTATCGTCTTTTCCTTGAGCCAAATTCGCGGTGTACTTCACTAATTCCTGAATCGATTGACCAATATATTCTGGTGCTTTCACCTGCAAATAAGTCGCAGCAATGATCGCCGTGATGATAAAAAAGAAAGAAACTTTATAACGTTTTAAATAATGATAAAAAAACTTACTTGCCTTGATTAAATCGTTCATGCTTCTTCCTCCTTACCTTTTTGGGTTTCATAAATTTCTTGATAGATTTGATTTGATTTTACTAGTTCATCATGACTGCCGATTCCTACCAGCTGCCCTTTATCCAGTACTAAAATCCGATCTGCTTTCACGACAGAAGAGATTTTTTGAGCAATCACAATCGTCGTCGTATGCTGCAATTCTTTGTTTAACGCTTCACGAACTAATCGCTCTGAACGCGCATCTAAAGCACTTGTACTGTCATCTAAGATCAAAATTTTAGGCTCTCCGATGACACCGCGAGAAATAGATAATCGTTGCTTTTGTCCGCCAGAAAAATTATTACTACGTTCTTCCACTTTTGCATTATATTGCAGATCTAACTTTTCGATAAATTCTCGTGCCTGAGCAATTTGTGTCGCGCGCGTCATGTCTTCTTCCGTTGCATTTTGCTTTCCCTGACGCAGGTTCTGTGCAATAGTTCCTGAAAATAAAATTGCTTTTTGTAAAACAAACGAAACAGTTTTGCGCAAACTTTTTTCATTAATTTCTTTTAAATTAACACCGCCGACATCAATTTCACCTTCTGTTGGATCAAACAAACGCGGAATCAATTGTGCCAACGTTGATTTCCCAGCTCCCGTAGCGCCGACAATTCCAATCATTTCACCTGAACGAATGGTAAAAGAAAGATCTTTTAAGATATCCTCATCATCTCCTGGATAACGAAAAGACACATGTTTAAAAGAAACACTCCCATCCAATTCAACTTCTGGAACATCGGGATAGAGGATATCTGGTTCAGTATTCATAATTTCTTTAATCCGTTGAATCGATACAAAGGCTCTCGAAGTCATCATCATCATCATACCGCCAATAATAATTGCCATCATAATTTGCATCAAATAATTCATAAAGGACACAACAGCACCCACCGTACTTGGATCATCTTTTACCAAATAGCTAACAAAAAAGATCGAAACCACAATTGCTAAATTGGCCACCAGCATAAAAGAAGGAATCATCACCGAAAATAAAGTTCCAACTATAATATTATGGTCCGTTAGTTCATTACTCACTTTCGAAAAACGCTTCAATTCATTCTTTTCTTGCACAAAAGATTTCACTACCCGAACACCCAATAGATTTTCTTTAGCAGCTCGGTTCACTTGATCAATTAATGTTTGGATAATTTGGAAATGTTTACCCATCCTTGTTACAGATAACATCGTAATCCCGATAACCAATACCACTAAAACGACAATTACCCACCAAAGCTGTGGCAAAGTATACATAGCCATCACAAAGCTTCCCACAAATAAAAATGGAATTCGAAACAAGGTTTGCAAAGTAATCATCAGAACATTTTGAATTTGATTGATATCATTAGTCAAACGAATCACTAAATTTCCAGCAGAAAATTGTTCCACATTTCCAAAAGAAAAGGTTTGAATTTTTCGAAACAACGTTTCCCGCAAATCTGCACTGACTGATTGCGCGACTTTTGCAGAAAAAATCGTATTAATCACGCCACTAATCAACCCGATGACAGCAATAATAATTAGCGTCAAGCCTAACTTATTCATTTGTTTCTTATCTTCACTTAAAATTGCTTCCAGCACTTTTTGAAGAAGCTTCGGCTGCCACAATGATGATATTACCATAATGACTACCATCACTAGCGCGATTCCCACCTCTAGCTTATATTTCTTTACATGTTTCAAGATAATATCCATTTAATCCCTACTTTCTACAAAACTACCACAAATTTTATCAATATTCGCTAAAATTGATCCAACTAATTTAACAGTGTAAAATTAGACCGAAAACTAATTTACCATTTTTATAAAGTAATTACAAGTTTTATTTATTATTTTTAAGATAAAGGAAAAAATACTGTGATAGAAAAACTATCAAAGCAAAAAATTATCAAAGCAACTTTTTACTTACTTCCGGAGGAATCAAACCTAGCTCCTTTTTCTATGAGAAAAATAGCAATTCAAAAAAAAAGCCGTTTAAGGTGATAGCCGGTTGTTAAAACAAATTCAATCGATACGTAGAATCGTGCAACAAAAAAATGTGCTTCAATTGAAAAAGAATTTAAAATCCATCATCCATTAGAATTCAAAGTCCAGTTCTTAAACACTCAACAACTTTCCATTGACAACTTTGCTGCACTTAATAAAAAAAACTAATGGATAGGAAAACTCCATTAGTTTTTAATTTCTTCTTTTTTCTGCATTTGGTTAAATAGAAAAGCCACAAGCAGCAATCCTACACCAACAAAATAGACGGAATGTAAACCCGTATATAAAACACCTCGCAACGGCTTTAATAAATCAGCAGGCAAAGAACTCGCCGTATGCGGATTAATTAATTTATTCATTAAGTCTTTTGTGATCCCTAATTCTTTATGTGCAGCTAAGCCCTTCATCATCTTATAATTCATAATTACGCCAAAGAGTGAAACCATAATCGTCTGACCTAATGTTCGCGCAAGTGTATTAAAAGAAGTTGCAACGCCAATTTCCTTAGGAGTAACGCTGTTTTGCGCTTTCACTGTCGTCACTGTAATCGTAATTCCCATACCAATACCAATAATCATCGCAATTCCTAGAAAAGCAATATAAGGGGTGCTCACTTTGGTAAACAGCAAGCAGCTTCCACCAACAATAATAAAGCCTAAGCCAATTTGTAAAATCCGCTTCATCGGTAATCGTTCCATCATTATTCCTGCAGCAAAAGAACCGAGCACCCATAAAAGAGATAGCGGCGTCAAGGTTAACCCACCAAATGTCGCACTTTTACCTAAAATTCCTTGCATCCACATTGGAATATAAACTTCAATCCCCATTAAAAAACCACTAACTAATAGCGCAATGACATTGACTAATACAAATGTTTTATTTTTAAATAAATGCAAAGAAATAACCGGATCCTCTGCTTTCTTTTCAATTCGAATAAAGAAAATCAGACAAATAATAGCGAATAAAAAGATTACAACTGTTTCAATGGATAGACCCACTTGATCACCAAAACTTTGAAATCCATATAATAAAAACAATAAAAATCCCATTAACGTAAGACTTCCGCCTATATCCATTGATTTGTTTACTTTGTTTTCATTCTTCGGTTCCACTAAAAATAGGTAAATAAGAACCATCAATACCAAACCAATTGGAACATTAATGAAGAAAATCCAATGCCATGTCCAAACATCCACAATAAATCCACCAAATAAAGGTCCGACAATACTTGCAATTCCCCAGGCAGCGTTATTAAATCCCAACACTTTTGCACGCTTTTCAGCAGGGTAAATGTCAGCGATAATTGTCAATGCAACTGGCATGATCGCGCCAGCTCCCACGCCTTGAATCGCTCTAAAAATAATTAATTGCATCATATCTTGCGCAAAGCCACACAGAGAAGAACCGACAATAAAAATGATCGTGCCAATAATAAAGACCGCTTTTCTACCAATTCTATCTGCTAATTTCCCATAAATCGGCGTCATCATCACATTTGTCAATAGATAAATAGAAAATACCCAGTTCATAATTGCTAATCCATCCAATGATCCCACAATTGTCGCCATTGCAGTTGAGACAATCGTTCCTTCAATTGCTGTCATAAAAGTTGCCATAAATACCGCCAGTGTAACAACCAGCACATTCGTTTGTTTCTTTACCATTTCACATCTCCATTTTACTAAAATTTCAAAAAAGGGATCCCTACTGAGCAAACTGCTCAATAAGGATCGCCTCTCTTACTCGACCAAACTTTCTAACAAAGCATCCACCTTGTCTGTTTTTTCCCATGAAAGTTCAATATCTGTACGTCCAAAATGTCCATAAGCTGCTGTTTGTTTATAAATAGGTCTTCTTAAATCTAACATATCTATAATGCCAGCAGGCCGTAAATCAAAATTTTTACGAATAGCAGCAATTAATTTTTCTTCTGCTACCTTTCCCGTTCCAAAAGTATCAACAGCAATTGAAACAGGTTGTGCTACGCCAATTGCATAAGCTAATTGAACTTCACACTTTGTTGCTAATTTAGCTGCAACAATATTTTTAGCAATATATCGAGCTGCATAGCTAGCTGATCGATCTACCTTTGTCGCATCCTTACCAGAAAATGCTCCGCCACCATGACGCGCATATCCTCCATAAGTATCAACAATGATTTTTCTACCCGTAAGCCCTGCATCGCCCTGTGGTCCACCTAAGACAAAGCGTCCCGTTGGGTTAATGAAATACTTTGTTTCATCCGTTAATAATTCGGCAGGAATAACCGCTTTAACAACTTTTTCGATCACATCTTTTTTGATTTGATCTAGCGTTGCTTCCTCGTCATGCTGTGTACTGACAACAACCGTATCAATGCGACTCGGATGATTATCCTCATCGTACTCAACCGTCACTTGTGCCTTCGCATCAGGCCGTAAATAAGAAATCTCTCCCGATCTTCTTAGTTCTGCTAATCGTCGTGTAATTCTATGACTTAAAGAAATAGGTAACGGCATAAGTTCTGGCGTTTCATCAATCGCAAAGCCAAACATTAAACCTTGATCACCTGCACCAATCTCATCATATTTTTCACTTGACTCACGGACCTCTAACGACTCGTTAACCCCTTGCGCAATATCTGCAGATTGTTCATCTAAGGCAACCAAGACCGCACATGTATCTCCGTTAAACCCATACTCGGCATGATCATACCCGATTTCTTTGATTGTTTTACGAACAACCTTTTGAATATCCACGTATGCCGTAGTTGATATCTCCCCAAAAACAAGAACTAGTCCTGTTGTTACAGAAGTTTCACACGCCACACGAGCCTCTGGATCTTTTTCTAACAATGCATCCAAAATTGCATCACTAATCTGATCTGCAATCTTATCTGGATGTCCTTCAGAAACGGATTCTGAAGTAAACAAACGTTTTTCTACCATTTGTATTCCCCCTTTTTCTTAGTCGGTTACAAGGAATCTCTACTCATAATTGACGAGTAAATCCTATCGGGAATCTTGCAACATTAATAGTATACCAGATTGAGGAAGCAGATTGCTACCTTTTGCTTAACTATTTTTATTCTTCAAACAGATTTCATTTAAAATCTTGACGTTCTCCTTCAAATCATCTACCATTAATATCATCAAACGAAAACGAGGGACAACCAGTGAACGAAACCAGAAAAATTCCCATTTCACTTCCATTTTCCATCTTAATGGCCATCGTCCAAACAATTATCAGTATTCTACCGGGCTTACTATTACTTGAAAATAAAGATGGAACAACTATTGCCACTTTCTCATTTATTGCCTATCTATTTATCTCTGAAATATTTCAATATCTAATACGACTGGCAAATAAAAATGGTGTCTTTGTAAATCCATTATTTTACATTGGTAAATTAGCGCTTAGCTCCTTTTTAATTTTTTCAATTGCCAATGCAACTATTTTACAATACGCAATTATTCTGTTTTCTTATGAGGTTTTTCAATTCTTATGTTATTCCAGAAAGTTTTCCTATATGAACTCTTTTTTATACTTAATTCTGAACAGTTTTTTTAAAGGAATCGTCTTAAACCAGCTTCTAATCATTAATTACCCATTCACATTTAATCTAGACAGAATGCAAGTATTTATTTTTTCTTTTTTAATTATGCTTCTCTATACCACTTTACTTCAAGGTTTCTATTCAAATTCCCAAAAATCGCCTTATTATTTATGGGTCAGCTTCTTCTTTATTATCTTGTTATACGGCTTCCTGTTTTATGCTTTTAAAACCAAACAAATTGATCTCTATCGTATTATTCTCATTACCGCCTCAAATATTTTTTTCTTGATACATTTTTTTAAAACCACTAATCCAAAGAAAAAAGAATTTGCGCTCTCATTATTTATTTTAGTTGCGCTACTGTTTTATTATTACTAGTAAATTTTTTAGTGCTTCAAGTGTAGATGAAAAATTATCTACGCTTTTTTATTTCCAAATTAATAAACAAGATTACAATAGTAAGCTATTGCGTTAACTATCAGAGGAACTACTTTTTTACAATAAAAAAAACATCCCTAGTTTACCAGATGTCTTCTTGTAAATTATTTGTGTTTTCATAGTGGGCCTAAATGGACTCGAACCATCGACCTCACGCTTATCAGGCGTGCGCTCTAACCAGCTGAGCTATAGGCCCATTTAAATAAATTTTCACTTATTTAAAAAGCGGGTGACGAGAATCGAACTCGCGACAACAGCTTGGA
>JAATGB010000170.1 GCA_015654945.1 Lactobacillales bacterium
AAAATAAAATTGGTCTATCAAGAATGTGCTTCTTGATAGACCAATTTTATTGTGATTATTTTTTTATTGGTTCCTTGCAATGACAATCAGAACAGCCGCAACTGCCTTGACTTCCTTTTTTGATATACGTTACATAAACTGCATACGCCGCGGCTCCAAATATTACGGCTGATAATAAAATTGTTGTCAATTCAAACTCCTTCTTTCTTATTCAGCTTCAAGATAGGCAAAGCGCTCTGTTTTTTCTCGTTTTGGTTTTTTCACTAAGGCGATTACAATCGCTAGAATAACTGCACACGCTAAGGCTTGCCCAAAACCAAACGGACTTTTCTCAACAAGCCAATCACCTAATTGGAAGACGACAAAGCTGACCACATATGCGAGACTACATTGATATCCCACGGCAATGGCTGTCCATTTCCACGTCAAAAGTTCTCGGTGCATCGCTCCAATTGCGGCAAAACAAGGAGCACACAATAGATTAAAGAGTAAAAAAGAGTAGCCAGCGATTGGTGTAAACGAAGAACGTAGCATCGGCCAGACTTCCTTCCCATTCTCTGAAACTTCAGACATTCCACCGTACAAGATTCCAAAAGTATTAACCACATTTTCCTTCGCAACTAAGCCAGTAATTGTGCCCACAGTTGCACGCCAATTGCCCCAACCTAATGGACGGAATATAAAAGCGAAGAGATTTCCAAAAGCAGCCAACATACTTTTATCTTCTGAAACAGATGCTAACTGAAAATTGAAATTAGAGGTAAACCAGATGAGAATACTTGATACAAAAATAATTGTGCCTGCTTTTTTTACAAAAGCTTTACTGCGATCCCACGTTTGAATGAGCATTCCTTTGATTTTGGGCCAATGATAGGTTGGTAATTCCATAATAAAGGGAGCAGGATCACCAGCAAATAATTTGGTTTTTTTCAATAAAATTCCCGACAAAATAATTGCGGTTATTCCGACAAAATAAGCAGAAGGTGCAACCCAGCTACTTTTCGGGAAAAAGGCGCCCGCGATTAGTGCGATAATGGGCAATTTCGCTGAGCAAGGCATAAAGGTCGTAACCATAACAGTCATTCGCCGATCTTTCTCATTCTCAATGGTTCGACTCGCCATGATGCCTGGCACACCACAGCCGGTAGCGACTAACATTGGAATAAATGATTTACCCGAAAGACCAAATTTACGAAACAAGCGATCCATGACAAAGGCAATTCGCGACATATAACCACAATCTTCGAGAAAAGCCAAGCACAAAAATAAAACAACAAGTTGCGGTAAAAAACCCATTACGGCGCCAACCCCAGCGATAATACCATCTAAAATTAGGCTTTGTAACCAGTTGGCCACCTGCAGATCTACTAGTAGTGTACTAATGTGCTGCGGCACAAATTCGCCAAAAAAAACATCATTCATCCAATCCGTCCCCATCGTTCCAATGGTTTGAATGGATACATAATAGACGAGCCACATGACAAAAGCAAAAATAGGCAAGGCGAGCCACCGATTCGTGACCACTTTATCAATCCAATCACTTCTTTTATTCCGCGGCACTTCTGTATCAATCCGAGCAAGCTTAATTAATTGGGTAATAAAATTATAACGTTCATTGACAATAATACTTTCACTATCGTCGCCAAAAATTTTTTCGGTAATAAAAATAATTTCTTCGATCGCATTTTGCTCTTCTTCTGTTACCAAAAATTCTGCTTGAATTTTTTCATCACGTTCAAATAGTTTAATACTATACCAGCGAAGCTGTTTGGCTTCTGTTTTGGTAGCGATGATTTCACCAATTTGACTTAAGGCTGCTTCCAATCGTTTATCGTAAGTAAGACCATGAAATTCATGTTCTCTGCCTGCTTCGCTGATCGCTTCATGCGCCGCTTCTTGGATACCTTTTCCTTTTAATGCACTCGTTCCAACAACCGGAACTCCTAGTCCATAAGATAATTTTTCAAGATTTAGCTGTTGTCCCTCTTTCTTCATCAGGTCCATCATGTTTAAAGCAACAACAACTGGAACACCAATGTCTACTAGCTGAGTGGTCAAGTATAAATTTCGCTCAATATTGGTCGCATCCACAACGTTTAAAATTGCGTCAGGCTTCTCTTGAATTAAATAATTTCGTGCCACGACTTCCTCTGGGCTATAAGGTGAAAGTGAATATATTCCCGGCAAATCCTGAATAGTTACTCCTTTGTTTTTCTTCAAGGCGCCTTCTTTCTTTTCAACCGTAACCCCTGGCCAGTTCCCAACATACTGTGTCGCACCAGTCAATTCGTTAAAAATACTCGTCTTGCCACTATTAGGATTTCCCGCTAACGCAATTGTTACTCGCTTCATTGCTTATTCTCCTTTGCTTCTAAAACCAAAATGTGTTTGGCTTCGGCTTTTCGTAACGTCAGCTTATAGCCTCTGATCATCACTTCCATAGGATCTCCTAGAGGGGCCACATTTTCTACTGCCACCTCTACGCCCTTGGTTATTCCCATATCCATTAACCGACGTTTGATCGCGCCACGTCCTAAAATACCCGCGACAACACTAAATTCGCCAATCAGCAACCGATCCAGTGACCGGTAGCTTGGCATAAAGTCTGCAGATATTTCTTGAATCATCATCTGTTCGCTCAATTCTTTGGTAATGGCAAGCCGCGTTTGCTGTACAAGTAAGATGAAACTATCTCTTCCGTTGCGGGCAACGATCTCTAGTTCAGCACCTTTCACTAAACCCAGATCAGATAAATGACGTTCTGCTTCCGCAACAGCCGAAAAGCCAACAAATTTATATTTTTGATTTACTTCTCCTTGATATAAGGGAATCATTCTTTCTGCCTCACTTTTCATGCGCTTTTATTCACAAATAACTTTTCTACTGATACTGATAATCGTTCTCATTAATACTTTAAATTTACGCTTTCCTTGTTAAAATGTCAACATGTTTTTGCGTTCCTTTTTTCTATTTACTACTACAATATATAGTATTTTTCTTGCCTACTTTTAAACTACAGGACATACGTCAGCTTTCACACTCTCCCCTATATATTGTGATAATTTTTTTTTGAAATTTTTTTATTTTCAATTACCCTTCCTTTTTAAACAGAAAAAGAGAAGCAAATGCTTTATTTCATGGTTTTTCCAACCACAACATCTACTACGGTTGGTATTTGTCTCTGTTATCAATCACAACATGTAGTGTTTTTAGGTTGACTTTTTTCAGAGAGAGTATATACTGATTAGTATACTAATTTATTAAGCTTTTAGGAGGAAGAAACATGAAAGATATTACGATTTATACAAAAGATAACTGTCAACAATGCAAGATGACAAAGCGCTTTTTGACAGACAAAAACGTGACTTACATTGAAAGAAACATCGATAATGACCCACAATATATTGATTGGTTAAAAGCCCAAGGTTTTCAAAGTGTACCGATCGTTACTTCTGAAGAAAATGAACTAACAATCATCGGCTTCCGCCCAGATCAATTAAAAACTTTGGCTATTTAAGATGAAAATTGTTTATTTTTCGTTGACCGGCCAAACACGTAGATTCGTAAAAAAATTAGCGTTATCTTCTTATGAAATTAATCCCGCAAATCCATTTGAAGAAATACACGAACCTTACATACTAATCGTTCCTACTTATGATAGTGAAGTCACCGAAGTAGTGAACGATTTTATTGACTATAAAAGTAACCGAACTAACTTAAAGGGTGTCGCTGGCGGTGGCAATCGAAATTTCGCTGATTTGTACATTTACACAGCAAAAGATATTGCCCGCGATTATCAGACTCCCTTACTGTTCGATTTTGAGTTCAATGGTACCACTGAAGATGTAGAAAATTTTAAGAAGGTAGTGAGTGAAATTGACATTAAAGCAAATAACTGATGTAAGCTATTTTAAGTTAAACAACGAAATTAATCGCCCTGTTAATGGTCAGATTCCTTTGCAAAAAGACAAAGAAGCACTCGCAGCTTTCTTTACGGAAAATGTACTACCTAATACGAAGGAATTTGCAACGGTTGAAGATAAAATCAACTACTTAATTGAGCATGATTATTTAGAAGAAGCATTTATTCAAAAATATTCTATGACTTTTATTACTTCTTTATATAAATTTTTAGACGACCAACATTTTGAATTTAAATCCTTTATGGCTGCGTATAAATTCTATAACCAGTATGCCTTAAAAAACAATGCTGGTACTGAATATCTCGAGCATTATGAAGATCGGGTCGCTTTTAATGCGCTTTATTTTGCTGACGGCAACGAAACGTTAGCGTTAGCACTTGCAGATGAAATGATTCACCAACGTTACCAACCCGCAACCCCTTCATTTTTAAACGCAGGCCGAAAACGCCGCGGCGAATTGGTGTCGTGTTTCCTATTGCAAGTAACGGATGATATGAACAGTATTGGTCGTTCGATTAATAGTGCGTTACAGCTTTCCAGAATTGGAGGCGGTGTTGGTATTACACTCTCTAACCTGCGTGAAGCCGGTGCGCCGATCAAAGGCTACGAAGGAGCGGCAAGCGGCGTCGTTCCCGTCATGAAATTATTTGAAGACAGCTTCAGTTACAGTAACCAGCTTGGTCAACGCCAAGGCGCTGGGGTTGTTTATCTAAATGTCTTCCATCCAGATATCGTGGCATTCCTTTCCGCAAAAAAAGAAAATGCCGACGAAAAAATCCGGGTAAAAACACTATCCTTGGGAATTGTTGTGCCAGATAAATTTTATGAATTAACACGTAAAAATGCAGATATGTATCTGTTTAGTCCTTATAGCGTAGAACGTGAATATGGTGTTCCCTATTCATACCTTGATATTACCAAGGAATACGACAATCTTGTTGCCAATCCGCGCATTCGTAAAACGAAAATTAAAGCACGTGATTTAGAAAATGAAATCAGCAAATTACAACAAGAATCTGGCTATCCTTATATTATCAATGTGGATAGTGCGAATCGCCAAAATCCGATTGACGGCAAAATCATCATGAGCAATTTGTGTTCTGAAATTTTACAAGTCCAAGAACCTTCTTTTATCAACGATCGCCAAGAATATGAAACGTTAGGTACCGATATCAGCTGTAACCTCGGTTCTACAAATATCGTTAATCTAATGGACAGTCCTGATTTTGGTAAATCTGTGCGGGCAATGACACGCGCCTTGACCTTTGTCACAGATTCTTCTGAGATTGATGTGGTTCCTTCTATTCAAAATGGCAATCGCATGAACCATACCATTGGTTTAGGTGCGATGGGCTTGCATACTTTTTTCGCAAAAAACCATATGGAATACGGTTCACCTGAATCAATTGAATTCACGACCATTTACTTTATGCTACTGAACTACTGGACATTGGTTGAAAGCAATACCATTGCCAAAGAGTATCAGGAAACGTTCCATAACTTTGAAAAATCTGACTATGCCTCTGGTAGTTATTTTGACAAGTACGTCAACGGACAATTTGTACCAAAATCCGAAAAAATCCAAACGATTTTTAAAGATATTTTTGTCCCCACTGGAAAAGATTGGGAAGCGCTCCGCGAAGCTGTTAAAAAAGATGGCTTGTATCACCAAAATCGTTTAGCCGTTGCACCGAATGGGTCGATTTCTTATATTAATGATACTAGCGCAAGTATTCATCCGATCACACGCATGATTGAAGAACGCCAAGAAAAGAAAATTGGGAAGATCTATTACCCTGCTCCTTACCTTTCAAATGATACCTTGCCTTATTATGATTCTGCCTACGATATGGATATGCGAAAAGTCATCGATGTCTATGCCGCTGCACAACAACACGTGGATCAAGGAATGAGTCTTACTCTGTTTATGCGTTCTGAAATTCCTGAAGGTCTTTATGAATGGAAGGAAGGATCTGGCAACAGTAAGCAAACGACACGTGATTTAAACATTTTACGTCATTATGCTTTTAATAAGGGGATTAAATCAATCTATTATGTCCGAACCTTTACAGATGACGCAGAAGAAATTGGTAGCAACGCCTGTGAAAGTTGTGTAATTTAAGGGAGGATACATAGATGAGCACTACTTATTATGAAGCAATTAACTGGAATGAATTAGAAGATATCATTGATAAATCAACATGGGAAAAACTAACCGAACAATTTTGGTTGGACACACGTATCCCCCTTTCAAATGACTTAGACGACTGGCGGACCTTATCTGAAATTGAAAAACAAACAGTAGGTCATGTGTTCGGCGGACTAACGTTGCTCGATACGCTCCAATCTGAAAATGGTGTCGAAGCAATTCGTCCAGATGTCCGAACCCCTCATGAAGAGGCAGTTTTAAACAATATTCAATTTATGGAATCCGTTCACGCGAAGAGTTACTCTTCTATCTTCAGCACATTGAATACGAAAAATGAAATTGACGAAATTTTTGAATGGACCAACACAAATGAGTATTTACAAAAGAAAGCCAAAACTATTAACGAAATTTACCAAACAGGGGATCCTTTAAAGAAAAAAATTGCCAGTGTTTTCTTAGAAACTTTCTTATTTTACTCTGGTTTCTACACACCGCTTTATTATTTGGGAAATAATAAATTAGCAAATGTGGCTGAAATCATCAAGCTAATTATTCGCGACGAATCTGTACATGGAACCTACATTGGTTATAAATTCCAGTTAGGCTACAATGAACTGTCTGAAGAAAAGCAAAATGAATTAGAAGATTGGATGTACAACTTACTTTATGAATTATATGAAAATGAAGAAAAATATACTGAATTACTTTATGACGAACTTGGTTGGACTGAAGAAGTCAAAACATTCCTTCGTTACAATGCTAATAAGGCCTTAATGAATTTAGGAATGAACCCGCTTTTCCCAGATACAGCCAATGACGTTAATCCGATTGTCATGAACGGAATCTCTACTGGAACCAGTAATCACGACTTCTTTTCCCAAGTTGGAAATGGTTACTTGCTCGGAACCGTTGAAGCCATGAACGACGACGATTATTTAATTGGTTTAGATTAAGGTAAAAAAGAAGCAAGACACCTGCTGGTGCTTGCTTCTTTTTTACCTTCAACCGACAAATCCTCTCTTTTAAAATGCTCTTATTTTTGCAACTGCACTTCTTTCACTGGATGCGTTACTTGGTTCTTAATCGCAACTTGCGCAATAGTCAAAATAGCTGCTGGAATTCGATACGGCGAACACGATACATAGTCAATCGCTAATTCTTGCAAAAACTCAATGGATGCTGGATCTCCACCAACTTCTCCACAAACACCAATTTTTAACGTTGGATCCACGGCTTTGATTTTTTCGGTTGCCACCTTCATCAACGCACCGACTCCTTGTCGATCAATATGTTGAAACGGATCAATCGGCAAAATCTTTTTATCTAAATAATCATTGATATAGGTTTGCGCATCATCCCGAGAAAAACCATACGTTAACTGAGTGAGATCATTTGTTCCAAAGCTGAAGAACTCCGCATAATTTGCAATTTTATCGGCGATCAGACATGCACGGGGGATCTCCAGCATCGTCCCAAGTTTGTATTCAAGTGTATAATTTTGTTGACTGAAAACTTGTTGAATGGTTCGGCTTAATTGTGTTTTCAGCCATGACATTTCCTCTTGACTACCGACCAATGGAATCATAATTTCTGGGACAATCTTTTGGTTATTTTTAATTTTGCTCACTTCTATTGCCGCTTCGATAATGGCAGTAACCTGCATGTCATAGATTTCTGGTGTCGTAATGCCCAACCGACAGCCTCTATGTCCTAGCATCGGATTGACCTCATGAAGTTCCGCGATCCGTTGTGCGATTTGATGAGCAGGCTGCTGAATTTCTTCTGCTAATACGGCGATTTCTTCGGTAGTTTTAGGTAAAAATTCATGTAAAGGCGGATCCAATAAACGAATGGTACAGGGTTTTTCTGCAACTAAAGTAAAAATTTGCTTAAAATCAGCTTTTTGATACGTTTTTAAGTAGTCTAACGGTTCACGTAATGCTGCTTTTTCTTCTGCAAGAATTAATTTTTGCATCGCCACAATTCGCTGCTCTCCAAAAAACATGTGCTCGGTTCGCGCCAAACCAATTCCATCCGCACCTAACTTTAAGGCTGTTTGAATATCGTTTGGAGTTTCTGCATTGGCACGTACATTTAAAGCAGCATTTTCTTTTGCCCACATCACAAATGTCTCCAAAAGCTTTTGCTCATTCCCTTGAACATACGGAATCGTTCCTACATAAATCATACCAGTCGACCCATCGACTGAAATCTCATCTCCTGCATGCAAGATTCGTTCTCCACAGGTAACTTGTTCCAAAAATTCATCCACATTTAATGCTTCACATCCCGCGACACAACAAACGCCCATTCCTCTCGCGACAACAGCAGCATGAGAAGTCATGCCTCCTCTAGCAGTTACAATCGCTTCACTCACCATCATTCCTTCAATGTCTTCAGGCGAAGTTTCCTGCCGCATCAATATTACCTTTTCTCCTTGTTCACTCGCTCTTTTGGCACTTTCTGCTGTAAAATAGATTTTACCGTTTGCCGCTCCTGGACTAGCTGGTAATCCCTGTGCTACTTTTTGCGCTTTTTTCAAATGCTCTGCCTCAAAAACCGGATGTAGCAATTGCGTAATCATTTCCGGCTTGATTCTTTGGATTGCTGCTTGCTTTGTTATGACATTTTCAGCTACTAAGTCACTGGCGATTTGGAAGGCTGCTTTTGCCGTTCTCTTCCCATTTCGGGTCTGTAGAATATAGAGTTTGCGCTTCTCAATCGTAAATTCTATGTCCTGCATCTCTTGATAATGCTTTTCCAATTGGTGACTAATTGTTTCGAATTCATGGTAGACTTCTGGCATAATTTTCTGCAATTCCATAATGGATTGTGGTGTTCGCACACCGGCAACCACATCTTCTCCCTGAGCATTCAATAAAAATTCACCAAAAAGTTTTTTTTCACCTGTTGCTGGATTTCGTGTAAATGCCACACCGGTTCCGCTTTCAAATCCCGCGTTACCAAAAACCATTTCTTGAATATTAACTGCGGTTCCCAAATCGTCCGAAATTCCATGTAATCGCCGATAGGTTTGTGCACGACGATTGTTCCAAGAAAGAAAAACCGCCTCAACTGAACGGTATAGCTGTTCAATCGGATCTTGCGGAAACGGTTCGTGCATCACTTCCACATAAATATCTTTGTAAATTTTTACGAGCTGCCGCCAATCTGCCTCTGACAGCTCCGTATCAGATAGGTATTTTTTTTGTTCTTTAAAAAATGTCAACTGCTCTTCAAAACGCTCCTTCTCAATCCCACAAACGACATCGCCAAACATTTGTAATAGTCGACGATAACAATCATAAGCGAAACGGCCGTCACCAGTTCTTTTTACTAAACCTTCCACTGCGTCATCATTTAAACCCAAATTCAAAATCGTATCCATCATTCCAGGCATTGAAAATTTAGAGCCGCTTCTAACAGAAATCAATAACGGATTCTCTTGATTGCCAAATTGTTTTCCCGTTTTTTCTTCCATAAAATCAATATGCTCTTGGATCTCTACTTTCAATGCTGTTGAAATTCCTGCACTTTGCTTTAAAAAATTCAAGCAAGCAGTTGTCGTAATGGTAAAACCTGTCGGTACAGGAAGCTGTAGACTGGTCATTTCTGCGAGGTTTGCACCTTTTCCTCCTAGTAGGCTAAGCTGATTTTTATTGCCATCTGCAAAATTAAAAACATTTTTCATCGAACATTCCTCCTACAAATAGTATGTAACATTAACTTAAAAAAGATTATATAGTGTATCACATTGATTGTCAATAGATACGTAAAAGGAAAATATTCGCCTATTGACTTTATTTCAAACAAAATATACAATAATTAGTGTATCACATTTAAGAAAGTAGGTTGACACAATGAAACTTACCTCGAGACAATTAGAGATCATTAAAATTGTAAAAGAAGGGGAACCCATTAGCGGTGAAAGTATCGCAAAAAAACTTGGTTTAAGCCGTGCAACCTTGCGAAGTGATTTGGCAATTTTGACAATGACTGGTTTATTGGACGCGCGACCAAAAGTCGGCTATTTTTATACTGGACAGACCGTTGAACCGCTCTTATATGAAAAATTGTATAAGAAAACGGTCAAGGACATCATGTTGCCACCCTTACTTATTTCCCAAAAGATGACCGTCTATGATGCGGTTACAAACCTCTTTATGTATGATGTTGGCTCTTTATACGTCAAGGATGAGCAAGAAGAATTTGTCGGTGTTCTTTCGCGTAAAGATTTGTTACGTGCGGCCATCAGTAATCCGAATACGGATAAGACCCCGGTTGCCATGATCATGACAAGAATGCCAAATATCATTACCATTACCAGTGATCAAACAATTTTAAAAGCAGGCGATTTATTGTTGCAGCACAGTGTTGACACATTGCCTGTCGTATCAGAAACAGCGTCTAAAACAATTATTGGTAAGCTTACCAAAACGAAATTAATGGAATACTTCATTAATGCAGGCAATGAAATTGACCGAGAAAATTACTAAGGAGTGCTTATAATGGAAGAACATAATGTAAAAATCTACTTGATTTCTGATTCAGTTGGTGAAACAGCGCAAAAAATTATCTCAGCAGTTTCCGCACAATATCCGACAATTAACATGAAAGATATCCAACGTTATCCTTTTATTACCGATAAAGAAATGTTGCAACCAATCTTACGGGATGCTTTACATGAAAAAGCCATTGTCGTTGCTACTTTAGTTAATAAAGGCTTAGTCGAACTTTTAAAAAACTTTGCTCAACGGACAGGACTGCAATATATCGATTATATGAGTCCACTAAGTGAAATCATCGAATCAACTTTCGGCATTCAACCGCTACAAGAACCCGGTGCGATTCATAAATTAAATGAGCAATACTTTAGTCGTGTTGCCGCCATTGAGTTTGCTGTCCGTTACGATGATGGAAAAGATCCCAAGGGTTTTTTAACTGCAGATTACGTCCTTTTGGGTGTTTCGCGGACTTCCAAGACTCCTTTGAGTATGTATATGGCAAATAAAAATCTAAAAGTAGCCAACTTACCCTTAATTCCCGAAGTGCCACTGCCCAAAGAGCTCGATCAAATCGATCATAAAAAAATTATTGGTCTTACAAGCAGCGTGGATAATTTACAAGGAATTCGCCAATCACGATTACTTTCATTAGGGCTAAAAGAAAATTCTTCTTATACAGATCCCGAACGCATTCGCGCTGAATTAACATACGCACAAGATGTATTTGAGAAATATCAAGCCTTGGTTATTCCAGTTGATAAAAAGTCCATTGAAGAAACAGCCTCGATCATTGAAAATCTCTATTCAAAATAGCAAGGAGGTGGCGGACATGAACGACCAACGCCAATTAATTGCGGAAATCATTAACTTAGAAGCCATTCTAAATTTACCAAAGGGAACCGAGCATTTTGTGAGCGATTTACATGGGGAATTTGACGCCTTCGATTATAGTTTGCGCAGTGGTTCAGGTAGTATCCATAATAAAGTCCATATGCTCTTTGGACATGAGATGTCGCAAGAGGAAATGAACGAACTGTGTTTATTGATTTACTATCCTGAAGAAAAAATTCGATTAATAAAGAAAGAAACGACATTGACTTCTGCTTGGTGGGAAAAAATCTTATATTCCTTAATTGCTGTGGTTCGTTTTTCAGCAAATAAATACACCCGTTCCAAGGTCAGAAAAGCCTTCCCCACAGATCATGCCTATATTTTAGAAGAGCTCATCTATCCTTATGATGAGACCCGAGATAAAGAAGCCTATTATCACCAAATTATTCGAAAAATTATTACACTTCAAACTGCAGAAATCCTTGTGATTGAACTTGCACAGGTTATTCAACGTCTTGTGATTGACCATCTACACGTGATTGGTGATATTTACGATCGGGGACCGTTTCCTGACAAAATTATTGACCGGCTGATGACCTATCATTCAGTCGATATCCAATGGGGCAATCATGATATTATTTGGTTAGGTGCATTTAGCGGTTCAAAAGCCTGTTTAGCGAATGTTCTCCGGATTTGTGCCCGTTATGGCAACCTTGATTTGCTCGAAAAAAGTTATGGGATTACTTTAGATCTATTAAAAAAATTTAGCCGAAACTATTATCATTTTAATTCAGCTTTTCAACCAAAGCAAAATCCGTATCGCCAATTAACGGAACAAGAGTGCGACGACTCGATGTACATCCAACAAGCAATGACCATTATTCAACAAAAAATCGAAGGTCAGTTGATCCTACGCAGACCTGAATTCAAACAAAATCACCGGTTACTCTTAGACAAAATTCAGAACCAAACTTTGTATGTTAGAAACAAAGAGTATCCGCTCATTCATGCTTGTTTTCAAACGGTTAATCCACAAGAGCCTTATCAGTTAACCCAAGAAGAAGAAGAGGTAGTAACGGATTTGTTGCAGCAATTTCAACAATCAGAAAAGCTTTTGACTCATTTGTCCTTTTTAATCGAAAAAGGTTCACTCTACTCAAGCTACAATCAAAATTTATTGATTCATGGTTGTATTCCTTTAAATCCAGATGGTACTTTTCAAGCACAAACATTTCAAGGAAAAAAATATGCAGGAAAAGCCTTATTTGATTATTTTGATACAGCTGTCCGCTACGCTTTTTATCATCGAGAATATCAGACTGATTATGCAACAGATGTCCTGTGGTATTTATGGTGTGGTGAAACTTCCTCTTTATTTGGAAAAAAAGCAATGAAAACATTTGAACGTTATTTTATTGGTGAAAAAGAAACACACATTGAAGAAAAAAACGCCTATTATCAATTACGTAATCACGCGATTATTTGTCAAAAAATTCTTACAGAATTTGATCTAACGACTGCCGCAAGTCATATTATTAACGGGCACACACCCATCAAGCGTACCAAAGGTGAATCACCAATTAAAGCGAATGGCACGTTGTTGGTAATTGATGGTGGCTTTTCTAAAACCTACCAGCCCATTACAGGAATTGGCGGTTATACCTTACTCTTTAACTCCTTTGGGTTACAACTAGCCACCCACAAACCGTTCACGACGAAAGAAGCAATTCTTGCTACAAACCAAGAAATAATTTCGACTCGTCAAATTGCGAGTCGGACGAGTAAACGCTTAAAAGTAAGAGATACCACAGTTGGAAAAGAACTTTTACGTCAAATTTCCATACTTGAGAAACACGTACATATCGGAACCAACAAAGCTTAGTTTAGTCAAAAAGAGTAGGACAAGTATCCCTTTCTGGAATACTTATCCTACTCTCTTGTTTTTTATTCACTTTTTTTAAACAGCCATTCAATTACAATACGAAATTAGTAATTATTTAAAGTAATAGCGAGTTAATTCTAATGCGCTACGTTCCATTAGTAATTGCCCATACTCTTCTAACATTTCAGGGGTAACATTCGTTGCTTTAGAAAACTCTAATAATTGTGAAATATCGTTGTCCAGTTCACTTTCAGAAATATCTTCCATAAAGAAGGAAACATGTAAAAAGTAGTCTCCATCCATCTTATATAAATTAGTTGTTATATTTTGTACATATATCTCCTTAGACAACTGGATCATACTTTCAAAACTATCTAATTTAAAAATAACTCCTGTCGTAACTAACGGTGAATTTTCCAATAATTCTTCACTCTCACTGTCATTATCCATTCCTTTTAACATCTGTTTCTTCACAAACCCCGTGATTTCTTCCTGATCCAATTCTTCTGATAGTTCAGAAAAGTTTGTTCCTTCGCTATCCGCAAGGTTTTTGCTAATAAACAATTCTAAGCCATCTCGATTGGGTAGCACCTGAAATGTGATAGCATCTGTCTCTTGGAACTGTTCTTCTACATCTACTTCTTCTAAAATGCTGTAAAAAAAGGTTTCAATTTGTTTGTGGTTGCCTAGAAGATCTAAAAATGTAATTCCTCGTTCCGCTAAGTCATCATTCTCAATCAATACGCGTATCGTATTTTCGTTAATGCGTTCCATTTCCATTTTTGCTACACCTCACTTTTCATAGCCAATGCACCAGCAGCAGCAATAAATACTCTATAGGAACATTGTAGCTGAAAAATCCAAAAAGTAAAGGAAAAAGTCTAAAAAACCCCACCTTGACATTTGGCGAGGTTTTTGCTCTATCTTTTTTATAATCCAGCCATTAATTGTGCTTGACGTAATTCTAACGCGCGAACATCTCTCGGTAAGAAACGACGAATTTCGTCTTCGTTAAATCCGACTTGCAGTCTTTTTTCATCAATCATAATTGGGCGACGTAATAATCCAGGATTCTTTTGTACTAGCTCTAATAAATCTTGTAAGGGTAGATCGTCTAAATTCATGTCCAATTTTTGAAAAACTTTCGAACGTGTTGAAATAATTTCTTCGGTTCCATCCTCTGTCATTTGCAAAATTGCTTTCAATTCAGAAATATTTAAAGGTTCAGAAAAGATATTTCTTTCTACAAAAGCGATATCGTGCTCTTGCAACCATGCGCGAGCTTTCCGACAAGATGTACAACTTGGAGAAGTATAAAGTGTCAACATTGCTATCACTCCTTCTTTATGTAATCTATATTTAACATTCCTCATTCCGTTCTGATCCATGAAGTATGTATGTGTTTATTATAACTTAAAATGAACTAAATTTCTAGAGGGTTTTGTCATTTATTTACACTTTTTCTGAAATAAATTCTTATTTTCTCTCTATTTTTTAAGCTTTGACTCGTTTGCATTTGAAACCGCGATTTATCTTTTAAAAAAATAACTGTTTTTGAACGTTTCTTGCATTATTTTACTAGCAAACAGCTTTTTCTGCTCTCTTTTATTTTTGCACACGCTAATTATGAAAAAAGTTAATGAATTTTCACTGATTATTCAGTATAATGAAAGTAAATTGATTATAGTTAGGAAGCGTAAAATGAAAACAATTTTTTCAGGTATTCAACCCAGTGGAACTCCCACAATTGGTAATTATATTGGTGCAATGAAACAATTCTTAGCACTTCAAGATCAATACAACTGTTATTTTTGTATTGTGGACGAACACGCCATTACAGTCCCGCAAGATCGACTCAAACTAAGGGAACAAACGCTAGGTTTAGCGGCACTTTATCTTGCAATTGGACTAGATCCACATCGTGCGACAATTTTTATTCAATCTGAAGTTTCTGCTCACGCAGAAGCGGCTTGGATTGTTCAGTGCAATACCACGATCGGCGAACTAGAACGAATGACACAATTCAAAGATAAATCACAAAAAAACGGTCAAGCAAGTGTTAGCGCAGCATTGCTCACTTATCCTCCGCTGATGGTTGCCGATATCATTTTATACAATACTGATCTCGTTCCTGTCGGAGAAGATCAAAAGCAGCATTTAGAGCTAACACGCGATTTCACAGAACGCTTCAACAAAAAATATGGTACCGAAAATCAACCGCTTTTAACGAAACCCGAGGTCAAAATTTCAAAGCAAGGTGCACGCATAATGAGCTTGCAAGATCCAACTAAAAAAATGAGCAAATCTGATGACAATGCAAAAGGCTATATTTCAATGTTAGACGAACCTGCTATTATTAGAAAAAAAATGAAAGCCGCGGTTACTGATTCTAGCGGAAAAATCGAATATGATGTTGTCAACAAACCTGGCATTTCTAACTTACTAACCATTTTTTCAGCTGTCACCGATCAACCAATCTCCGAATTAGAAGCAAAGTATTCGAATAGCGGATATGGTGAATTCAAAGCAGATCTTGGTGAAGCTATCGTGGCGTTACTAGAACCTATTCAAGCTAACTATCACCAATTACTTGCTTCCAATGAATTGGATACACTCTTGGATCAAGGTGCTGAAAAAGCCGCCCTAGTAGCAAATAAAACACTGCAAAAAATGAAAAATGCAGTGGGCCTTGGCAGAAAATCTCGCAGAAAAAAAGTTTGATGTTTTTTGACCTTTATTTTGGTATTCTGATTCTCTTTATGCTAGAATAATTATAGGCAAAAATTTTGTTGTTGGAGGTATAGATAATGGAAAAAATAAAGCAAGATGAAACAGAACAAGAAGAAACAAAACCTGCTGATTTTAATAGCTTATTTGCAAAAAAATTAATGGATAACCGTACCATCTTAATTTATGGTGAAATTAACCAAGACTTAGCAAAAGAAGTAACGAGTCAACTGCTGCTTTTAGATTCGTTAAGTGAAGAACCAATTAAAATACTAATTAATAGCCAAGGTGGTCATGTCGAAGCAGGCGACACGATTCATGACATGATTAAATTTGTTAAACCTGAAGTCAAAATAATTGGAACCGGTTGGGTAGCAAGTGCTGGTGCAACGATTTATCTAGCAGCAAAGAAAGAAAATCGTTACAGTTTGCCAAACACCCGTTACATGATCCACCAACCAGCTGGCGGAGTGCAAGGACAAAGCACAGAAATTCAAATCGAAGCAAAAGAAATCGTTAAAATGCGTGAAAGAATCAACCGCTTAATCGCAAATGCAACGGGCCAAACTTATGAAAAAGTCGCAACAGATACAGATCGTAATTTTTGGATGAGTGTGGAAGAAGCAAAAGAGTACGGTATTGTGACTCATGTAATCAATACAAGCAGTGAATTAGATAACTAACAAACGATGTAACAGAGACTTATGAGCGAAAGTTTTTCGCAGATAGGTCTCTTTTTTTACCGTTTTTTCACACTTTCTACACCTAGCTATTCTCAATCGTATCTGTCTTTAAGCGCAAAAACATCAGCACTGCAAAGGCTTGTAGCACGAGACAAAAGAGACAAACGGCCAGCCAACCAAACATTTGATAAATATGCGTGCCAATAAAACTTCCAAACGCTCCACCAACAAAATAAGAAAACATATAAATAGCCGTCACACGACTTCTGATTTCATTATTCAATTTATGCACCACTGCCATGCAGCTTACGTTACAAGATTGAACCCCAAAGTCTAATAAAATAATACCTAAAATTAAGCCCCAAAATTGGTAGCCGATAACTGCTAACAAAACAAAAGCGCCAATAATTGCCCAAAGACTAATCTTTATCGTAAACTTCGCACCTCGTTTATCGGAGCTTTTTCCAATTAAATTAGATCCAATTGCGCCAACTAAGCCGATAATTCCGAGTGAACCAGCAACACTTGCTCCCAAATGATACGCATCTGCTAAAAAAAACGTCAAAGTTATCCAAAATGCACTAAAACAACAAAAAGCCATACTTCCAATAAAAGAAACTTGCCCTAACTGCGGATATTTTTTTAAAATCGGCAACAAAGATTTCATTGAATCTTGATAACTAATTTTTATCACCGGCCGTGATACAGGCAAATACTTTGCTAATAAAATCCCAATAAGTACAATTGCACTAAAAGCAACCACATAAATTGTCTGCCATGCAAACAGACTGCCCATCAAGCCACTCATTACACGAGAAAGTAAAATTCCGGTAAGCAAGCCACTCATTAAATTTCCAATTACGCTTCCTCTTGCTGCTTCAGGCGTCAGTTGTGTCGCCAAAGGAATCAGCAGCTGCGGTGTGACCGACGAAAAACCAATCGTCAATGATAATAAACAAGAAAAATAAAAATTCTTCGATAGATACATAAAAAATAAGCCGGCTAAACAAGGAATTATCATACTAAGGATCAGCCGTTTTTTCTCGACCGTATCAGCAAAAGGCAAAATTATCAGTAAGCCTAATGCATAACCAATTTGAGTCAAGGTTGAGATTAAGCTTGCACTTGCTTGCGACACTTGAAAAAAGTGACTGATCAATTCCAATAAAGGCTGAGAATAATAAAGATTTGCGACTATGACACCGCAAGCAATACTCATTAAAAGAATAAGTCCTTTTGATAAATTTTCGTTTCTGCTTCTTTGCTCCATCTTTTTCCTCCATTAGAAAAGTAGACCACAAGAAGAAACTTCTCCATGGTCTACTTCTACTTACTTTAATACATTAATTCAACAATGTCGCTCTTTTCAATATTTCCAAAATATTTTTTGACATCTATTTTTTCGATCGCTGCTTCAAGCGATTCATGCTCGTATTTGATTCCTTTTAATTCATTTTCCACATCCGAAATTTCCCCAAGACCAAAGAAATCCCCATATATTTTGATATCTTGAATCAATCCGGCAGAAATATTCATTTTCATTTCAATAGAACCAATCGGGAACCGTTTTCTTCGTTCGATTGAAAATTCAGGTGATTTACCATAATTCCAATCCCAATTCCGATAGTATTCATTTGAAATTTTGTCAATTCGTTTCCAATCAGCATCCGTTAGTTCATACGTTTTTACATCCGCTCTAGTAGTAACTTCAAATATCTTCAGCAAGAGCACATCACGAAATTCTTTAGTGGACATGTTTTGGTACTCATCAGCAAGAAATGGTTTGATATTTGTGACACGCGAACGAATTGATTTAATTCCTTTTGACTCAATCTTATCCTTGCGCACCTTAAGCGCATTGACAACTTCTGAAATGTCGCTATCAAACATAATCGTCCCATGAGCAAACAGGCGTCCATTGGTAGCGTACATAGCGTTTCCAGAGAATTTTTTATCATCAATAACCAAATCATTACGTCCTTTTAATTGCGCGCCTTCAACACCCATTTGATGTAAAACTTCAATAATTGGTTTCGTAAACTTCTCAAAATCACGGAATGAATTTCCATCATCTGGCATGATGAAGCTAAAACTCAAATTTCCAAAATCGTGATACACCGCACCACCACCACTTAAGCGACGCACGATATGGATGCCTTTTTCCTCAACGTAGTCCTTATTAATTTCTTCAATTGTATTTTGATTTCTCCCAATGATAATCGATGGTTCATTAATATAAAATAATAAAATCGGTTCATCCAGTGGTAATTCTTTTAATAAAAACGTCTCAATGGCTAAATTGATACGTGGATCAGTTAGTTCATTATTTGATACAAAAATCATCTTCATCTCTCCTATAAAGTAATTAGTAAATTTTTCTTCGCATACGCAACAGCGACACCACTGCCAGCTGCCTGTTGCGCTTGTTTTTGCAAAAGAGAAAGATCGCCATTTTGTGGTAAGTGGGTTAGAAGTAACTGTTTGACAGCCGCTTCTTTGGCAATTTCTCCCGCTTCTTTTGAAGTAAAGTGCGCATGGTGCTTTTCATTTCCCGCAAACAAGTAAGTATCTGCGAGAAACACATCAGCTTTTGCGGCAAAATCGATAAAAGTGTTCAAATAGCCTGAGTCAGCTGAAAAGACCAATACCTTTCCCGATGCTTTTTCAACAATTCGCATTGCAAAGCAAGGAACTGGATGTATGGTGCGTAAAAAGGTCAGCTGAAATGGCCCAATCTCTATGCTATCATTTTCATGATAAGGATATCCTTTTGAAACTTCTGGTAGTGTCAAATCAGCGAAATGAAAGGAATCTTCCGTATGGCCATAAATTGGCAGCACAGGTACCTTTTCAGTCGTTACTTTTAGCTGACGATAGTATTGTAAAACGCCTAGATCGGCAATATGATCATGATGGTAATGCGACAAAATAACCGCATCTAGTTTTAGTGGATCCAAATAATGCTCTAATGTAAGCAGTGAACCACTACCTGCATCTACTAATAAATGAAAACCCGCTGATTCTACTAAATAAGAAGATGTCCCCCCATCGGCAAACGGAAAGCCACCCCAGCAGCCTAATACTGTAATCCTCATTGATTGAGCCTCCTCGCTTTTATCGCAATAGAATTATTTAACCATGCTCGCTCATTTGTTGACTTCTGCTTCATTTATAAGAACACCACGTGCGTTTGTCAGGTCTTGCAAAAGCAATTTTTCTTGTTGCTTCATAAATTCCCTCCTCGTTCATTTTTTCATTTTATTATAACACTTTCTGGACATTATGTAGACAATTTTTATCGTAATTAAAAAGTAAAAATCACACATTCGTGACTTTTACTTCTATTTTTTATTCTTCTTCTGTGGTGAGTAAGCCCTTAAAAAGACCATACACAAACTCATTCGGATCAAATACCTGTAAATCTGTCAAGCCTTCTCCTAAACCAACGAGCTTAACTGGCAGGTGCAACTCATTGCGAATGGCTAACACAATGCCGCCCTTAGCAGTCCCATCTAATTTGGTTAAGACTAAACCACTAACATCCGTTGTTTCCTTAAATTGTTTTGCTTGAACCATCGCATTTTGCCCCGTTGTTGCATCTAGCACAAGTAAAACTTCATGCGGCGCTTCGGGAATTTCTCGTTGAATAATTCGTTTGATTTTTTCTAATTCGTTCATTAAATTAATCTTATTTTGGAGTCGTCCAGCAGTATCAACAAGTAAAATATCGGTCTGCTCTGCTTTTGCTTGCTTAACTGCATCAAAGACAACAGAAGCAGGATCATCCCCTGCCTGACCTCTCACCACTTCCACACCAGCTCGTTCACCCCAAACAACAAGCTGATCAATCGCGCCAGCCCGAAAGGTGTCAGCAGCTGCCATAAGGACCTTTTTGCCTTCTTGGCGATACTGATACGCTAATTTGCCAATACTTGTTGTTTTTCCAACACCATTTACACCTACAAATAGAATTATCGTCAACGCTTCAGGTTGGATATTCAGTGCATTCTGCTCATCAATGCCTTCTTCTTCATAGATTTCGACTAGCTTTTCAATAATCGCATTGCGCACCTCGCCAGATTTTTTGGCATTTCTTAATTTCACTTCTTGGCGCAAAGATTCTGTAATTCGAAGTGCTGTATTAAAGCCCACATCAGCGCCGATTAAGGTTTCTTCTAGCTCTTCAAAGAAATCTTCATCCACAGAACGAAAATTAGCAAATAGCTCATTCATCCGTTCAGAGAATGTTTTGCGCGTTTTTTCTAGTCCCTTTTCATACTTTTCAACGGCTTCAGTGGTTACTTCTTCTGGTACTTCTTCACCCGTAAAAGCTTTTTTTATTTTGTCAAAAAATCCCACTTTTTTTCCTCGCCTTCCTTAGCTTTTTAGAACATATTGTGCCACAGCTTGCGCTACGCCATCTTCATCATTTGTACCTGTAATCACTGTCGCAGCATCTTTAATTTGCTGCGTTGCATTGCCCATTGCCACACCAATACCTGCATATTCAATCATTGACAAATCATTTTCTTCGTCCCCTAATGCCATAACTTCTTCTTTTTTAATGCCCAATTCTTTCGCTAAAATCGCAATTCCCGTTGCTTTACTAACTTCTTTATGCAAAATTTCCAGCAAACAAACTCGTGATTTTACAAACGTAAATTGTTCTAAAAGCTGCTGCGGAATTCTAGAGATTTGTTGGTCTAAATAGTCGGCTTCAACGGCAATCACCATTTTATTACACCGTTCATTGACATCAAAATCGTTTATTTCTCGTGCAGAAAACGTCATTAAGGGATTTAATTGTTCATAGATTGATGGATAGCCAGCTGGCTGGGGCGTCACATGAAAAACATTTTGCCCGGAAACAACATCCAAAGGAAGTGCTAGTTTACGTACAATTTTGTACGTATCATGAATGTTTGCTGCAGAAAGAGTATACTCTTTGAGAATACTTCCCGTATCATTTTTTTGCACCAATCCGCCATTAAACGTAATACTATAATCTTCCTCTTCAGATAAACCCAACGTTTGCACAAACGCTGAAATCGAAGCGAGCGGTCGGCCTGTGCAAATCACAACCTTCACACCTTGCGCTTTTGCTTCTTTGAGTACACGTATATTTCGTGGTGAAATTTCTTTTTGACTATTTAAAAGTGTCCCATCCAAATCGATGGCGATTAATTTAATCATTGTCCGCCTCCAAAATTAAGTTAGTGATGTTGCAATATTTCCTTGTTCGTTAATTTCTTCCAGTCTGACAGAAACCACTTTTGAAACACCTGACTCCTGCATCGTAATCCCATACAAGACATCTGCGGCTTCCATTGTACCTTTTCGATGAGTGATCACAATAAACTGAATTTGATCCTCAAACTTGCTCAAATACTGTCCAAAACGATTGACATTTGCCTCATCTAACGCAGCTTCGACTTCGTCCAAAATACAGAATGGAACAGGTCTGACTTGGATAATGGCGAAAAGTAATGCAATTGCAGTTAGTGCGCGTTCGCCACCAGAAAGCAGGCTTAAGCTTTGAAGCTTTTTACCTGGTGGTTGTGCAACAATCTCAATTCCAGTATTTAATAAGTCGTACGGATCTGTCAGTTTTAACTCTGCGTGTCCACCACCAAACATATTCGGGAAAACTTTTTGGAATTTAAGGCTAATCGCATCAAACACTTCCCCAAATTTTTCTTTAACAATCGCATCCATTTCGTTCATGGTATCGAATAAGCTTTCTTTGGCTTCCACTAAATCATCTCGTTGAGCAGTCAAAAACTGATAGCGTTCTTCCACTTCTTGATACTGTTCGATAGCTGCTACATTAACGCTTCCTAGCTGCTCGATTTGCTGTTTTAGTTGCTTCGTTTGCTGCTTGGCTTCTGCCATTTCAAGATCCAGCGTGTATTGCTCTTTTCCTGCTTCATAAGTAAGATTGTACTCTTCTCGCAAGTGTTCAAGAGCTTGATCCAACCCTCTTTCAGCTCGATCCTTCAAAACTTCAAGCTGTGCTTTTACTTTTAGCAATTCCTGTTGTTGCTGATTTTTAGCGGTTAGCTGGTTATCTGCTTGGGCAATTTTTTCATGAAGCTTTTCACGCTGCGCTTTTTTTTCCGTCAAACTGTTTTGTACGGCTATTTTTTTCTTTTGCAATTCATTCATTTTTGCGGCAATCGATTCTTGTGTTTCTGTATGTGAAGAATGATCATCTGAAAGCAGTTGAATTTGTTGGTTAACTCGCTCAACTTGATAGGTCAACTCGATCAGCTGCTTTTGCTGTTCTTCTGTTAGCTGCTCAATATGTAGAACTTGCTCATCAATAACGGCACGTTGCGCTTGTGATGCATTTAATCTATCCTGCGCTTGTGCTCTTTTTTCACTATTTTTATTTTCTTCTTCATCCGTTTGATTCATGGCTTCATCGAGACGAATTCGGTTTGCTTGTAACTCCAGTAACGTCGCTTCAAAAAGCGTTTTTTTGGTCTCATATTCTTTTAAGAAAAGATTTAGTTCTTGTGATTCATGTTCAAAACTTTGCAATTCACGCGTCAGTTGACGACTTTCAGACTGAAGGATGTCTTGGTTATTTTTTAGTTCTTGTTCCTCTATTCGCGCATTTTCTCCTTTTTGCCGTAAAGAGTCTACTAACTGCTCACTCGTCTCGGCTTTCACCTTTAAATCTTGCACTTGTTTCTCTCTTTTTTGTAACTCCGTCTGCATCTCACTTACGCTATTGGTGAGCTCGGCTAACTCGTTAGCTTGAGTAAACAGGTTCCCTTGATTTCCTTTTTTATTTGCGCCCCCAGTCATCGAGCCTCCTGGATTCATGATATCGCCATCTAGAGAGACTACACGGTATTGATAATGAACTTGTTTGGCAATTTCATTGGCTGCAGTCAGATTTTTGGCTAAGAGAGTCGCCCCTAATATATTTTCTAACACATTCCTTATTTCTTCAGGATAGGTGACTTTTTCACAAGCAACACCCATAAAGCCCGAAACAGCGCCCAGTTTTTTACGAACCGTTTCTGAAATAGATCTTGGCTTAATAGTTGTGAGTGGTAAAAAAGTTGCGCGACCTAATCGTTGATTTTTCAAATAGGTAATTGCGGTACGACCAGCTTGCTCGTCTTGAACAATCACATGTTGTGCTGCTCCACCAAGAGCTGTTTCAATCGCCAAAGAAAGCTCTTTGGGCACGTGCGTCAGTTCAGCAACCGCCCCAACAATTCCCGGCAGTTGTCCCTTTGCCTTCAAAATAGACTTTACGCCTTGATAAAAACCAGCATAATTTTCTTGTAACTCTTTTAAGCTTTTTTGTCTGGCTTTCGCTTGCTGCAAAATGCCCATTGCATCGTACATTTGCTTTTCTTTTAATGTCAGCTGTTGTTTTAATCGTAGGGCTTGTTCTTTTTCTTTTTTGTATTTTTCACGATATTCCGTCAGTTCTTGCATTTTTACCGTTAACTGAGCAGCTGTAGCTTCACTATTTTTCTGTAATTTTGCTTGATTTTGAAGTAACTCTTCATATTGAGCGACCGCATGTTGATTCCGGTTGCTTTCCTGTTGATACTCACGCTCTAAATGCTTTAAATCGTTGCCTGTATTCGCTTGTGCTTGCATGATCTCCACATATTCTGCTCGCAGTTCTTCTAGTCTTTCTTTAGCAGATTTACTATAGCGGATGACGGATTCTTCATGAAGCCGGATTTGCTTTTCAAGCGATTTTTTTTCTTGCTTTTTATCTGCCAGTTGCTGTTCTAGCAGGCTAAATTCTTGTTGGCTCTTCGCTAGCTTTGTTTGGATGCTTGTTAAATTCGTTTGATATTCTAGCGAAGTTTTTTCGGTGTTTTTTGAGCGTTCTTCCAAAACGTTTTTCTGACCTTCTGCTTGTTCATACGCTTCTGTAATCGCAAGTAGCTGCTGTTGTTCCCCATCAAGCTGACCATCAAGCTGAGCACGCTCGCCACGTACTGTCTCTAATGTATGACCTAATAACTGAATTTCTGCTTGTAATTCTTTGATTTGTGTTTCTGCCGTTTGCGTTTCATAATGCTTCGTTTCCCACTGTTCGCGTAATTTTTCAATTTCTTGAACAGTCACGCCTACATCCACTTCGACTAAGCGTTCTCTGACTAACAAATATTCTTGGGCCGTTTCACTTTGTTCCTTTAGAGGCGCTAACTGGCTCTCTAATTCATAAATAATGTCCTGGACACGATTAAGGTTATCTTCTGTTTCAAATAGTTTTTGTTCTGCTTTCTTTTTGCGTTGCTTGTACTTCAAGACACCTGCGGCTTCTTCAAAGATTCCTCTGCGATCCTCTGGCTTACTATTAAAAATTGCTTCAACTTTCCCCTGCGAAATAATCGAGAAAGATTCTTTTCCTAGCCCTGAATCCATAAATAGATCAATAATATCTTTTAAGCGACAATTTTGTTTGTTAATAAAAAAATCACTATCTCCTGATCGATTTAACCGCCTAGTGACACTAACTTCACTAAAATCAAGTGGCAAAAAGCGTTCTTCATTATCCAATACAACAGTGACTTCTGCGATGTTTAGCGGTTTTCTAATTGCAGTTCCCGCAAAGATGACATCTGGCATTTTTCCACCACGAAGGTTTTTGGCTGATTGCTCCCCTAATACCCAGCGAATGGCTTCCGTTATGTTGCTTTTGCCACTTCCATTAGGACCAACAACTGCTGTTAATCCTTGGTCAAAGGTAATGGTCGTTCGATCCGCAAATGATTTAAAACCAGAAATTTCAATTTTTTTAAGATACACGAATCAATGTGCCCCTTTCCGCTAGTTCCTTATTCCTTTTTTTTATTTGCCAAATAGGTTTCTAAGGCAACTTTAGCTGCTTCTTGCTCCGCCATTTTTTTCGAACGACCGGAGCCTTCACCGATCAAGGTTCCATTTGAATAGACTTCAATTAGAAATTTTCGATCATGAGCAGGCCCATCTTCTTTGACTAACTGATATTCAATTTCGACATCCCCACTTTTTTGTAAAACTTCTTGAAGAGTCGTTTTATGATCCATCTCATGTGAAAAAACACCCGCTTCTATTTTTGGAAAGACCACTTTACTCAAAAAGTCGACCACGCTTTGAAGTCCTTGATCCAAATACAATGCGCCAAGAAAGGATTCAAATAAATCACACAACAGAGCTGGTCTTTGTCGACCATTTGAGTTTTCTTCTCCCTTGCCAAGCATGATATATTGATCAAAACCACACTCTTTCGCGAATTTAGATAAGCTATCTTCCCGTACGATTGCAGAACGCATTTTTGTCAACTTTCCTTCCGGTAAATTTGTATACTTATTATACAAATATTGCGAAACGATAAGTTCCAGTACTGCATCTCCTAAAAATTCTAAACGTTCGTTGTCTTCTAAACGCATATTACGATGTTCATTCACATAAGATGAATGTGTAAAGGCTTGTTCGAGTAATTCCAAATTTGTAAAAACAATTCTGTATCCTTCTTTTAGTTCATGTATAAATTGATTATCCATACAACCACATTCCTTTGCATTTTTATTGCATACTCTTTTATTATACTTTTTTTTGAGTGGATTCACAACTAAGGATCCCTTTTAGCTTATTCCTTTTTGGCTAATTAAACGGATTCGGTCCACCCCAAAAAAGCATTTAGAATGCTGCTGACATTCTGAATGCTCTTTTCATTTTTTTCTTTCTTTGATCAATAACTGATCAAAGAAATTTTCGGCACACGCGGTATAACAACCAAGTCCCCATCCAAATCGCGATACTTCCACCAACAAAATAAAGAAGAACTTTCATTCTATTGGTTGGTTGCTTTGCTATAAATATTGTTTTTTGCTTGGTGATTGACTTGCTTTGATTTTTACTTTGTTTTGTTATTTTTTTTACCCAACGCCACTTCTTTCCATTTTGGGTAACCGTCATATGAAGTTTGTACGTTTGTCCCTCTTCCAAATCTTTTGTGTCCATTGAAAAATCAATGATAGATTGTGGCGCCATTTTCAAGTTGGATGTCTTTTTTGATATCAGTACTTTTTCAGAATTTTTTGCTGTGATCTCGGCTTCCACTTGCATACCTTTCACAATTGCAGCTGAATCATTACTGAAACGAGTCACCACACGTTCTCCCTCTGTAGTTGATTGAAACTGACTATCGAGATACGTAAGTTCGATTTTTTGTTCTTCTTTACTTTCACGCAAAGAAATTGAATACACATAGGCAAACTGGCTGCTAACAAAAGATTGATCCTTTTTTTTATTATTGTCTTCACTTTCTGTGATAACTTGTTCCAATTGAATTCCACCTAAAAGAATGCCCGCAAACTTTTCTTTTGGCATTGTAAGCTCAATTTTTAAATTTCGGGTCGCACCTTTAGGGATTGTTATTGTTTTTGGTACTTTAGCAAGCTCTTTTAATGAAGGTTTTAACTCGTCGGTATTTTTCGCATTGCTTGGACTATAGTTAATAATTCCAGATTCAGCTGTCGTCGCATTACTAACTGTCACTTTGATTACTATCTCTTCATTACTTGTGTTCGTAATTTCTGTAAGCAGAGCTTGCTTTTGCCCAGGTTTCATCATTAAATCGAAAAATGAACCGCTAGATAACTGATTTTTTACGGGAATATTTCGATAGCTAAACCCAATTTCTTGATTTTCCTGTGCACTAGCTGTGTTCAACTTTATTAAAAAAAATGCTAGCAAAAAAAGTAGAGACATTCCCAAATTTCGCCATATTTTTACTTTTTTCACTTAACTACTCCTCTACAGTTCATTTATTTCGCGCTAGAAAAAAATACGCTGTCTATTTTTCCGACAATTGATTCTACCGGAATTAATCCATAATGACGACTATCTAATGCGTCTTCCCGATCGTCCGCAAGCACAAAATAAGTATTTTTTGGAATAACATTTTTCCCACTAATTTCCTCAAGCGTAAAATCTTCGGTAACACTTTGATCTATGTAATGTTCACTTCGTATTTCATCATTGATAAACAACTGACCATTGCGATAATTAAGTCGATCGCCGGGTACACCAATTACTCTACGAACGATTTCTTTTCTGTCAGACAGCCTGATTAAAACCATGTCTGATCGTTTAAACGTCTTTTTTTTGATGATTAAAACCATATGATAATGAGCAAGTTCCGGTTTCATACCTATTTCCGCCATTGGCTCTACTAGTACAAAAAAAGAGCAAAGCCAAAAAAAGAGTAGGGAAACAACCAAGAAAGAGAACAACAAATAGGTGACTTTTTTTGATTTCCGCCAGTATCTCGTTTTTTTCTGCTTTTTCCGCTTCGTTCCGCTTTTTTCCAGCGTTCTATTTCTCTTTCGACTACGAGATTTTCTAGTGAGCTGCACTGCTTTTTCTCGCATGATTTTGAGCCCCTTTAATTAAACACAAGCCTTATTTTTTCTGCTTTTTCTTCTTTCTTTTAGAGTAGCGCTTTTTACGTTTTTGATAATAGCAATAAAGAAAGCAGCCTAGCCCACTTATCCCTACTAAGAAAGCAGCCATTGGCCACCTTGTTTCTTTGGACGCTTCTCTCGCAAAATTTACATCCTGCTGATTTTGTTCTTTCGCTTTTTCTATTGTAACGTTAAAATTTTTGGTCCATTGCCACTCTTTTTCTCCATCTGTTGCGTGGACATAGACCGTATAATTACCCGCTTGCATTTTTTGACCATCCAAGCTAACAGAATAAGGCATAATAGATTGTGGTGCCAGTTCAATCTTCGTCTGTTTTTTCTCGTATAAAACTTCTTTTTGGTTCTTTTTCTTAATCACAGCATCAATCGTCAGATTTTTCATTTTCAACGCCTTTACGTTGGCTATTTCAATGGCGATTGCGTTCATTGAATTATTCAACATTGGATAAACCTTACGTAATTTTAGTTGTGGTGTAACTCGTTTATCACTCATCGAAATCGTGATCCCAAAAAGATAAACAATTTTATTCACAATTGATACACCGTCTGTTGTTTCACCTTTTGCAAGAGAATCTTCCACTTTCTGTAACTGAACGCCACCGGTGATAATTCCATTATAAGCTTTATTTGGTGCTTTTATCTCAAGAAAAAAATGAGCAATAGAAGTAGCAGCCACACTAACCTTATCAGGAACCTGCACAAGATCAGTCACTTCCATTTTCATCGAGGGATCCTTTTTCAACTGAGTGTTTCCATAATCAATAACACCATTTACGTTCGTCCGCGCAGAAGAAAGCGTTATAGCTAACGTTAATTCTTTGGTGTCATAATTTTTAATTTCAATTTCGATACGCTGCGTTTGATTTGGTCGCATCCTAATATTTAACGCGCCTCCATCTCCCACTTGATTTTGCGGATATTTAATCGTATAGGAGTATCCAAAATCTCGGTTATTTTCTACCGAAGCATTTACATGAATCGGAATCCATAAACAAATAAAAATTATAAGGCTGCATCCTTTTATTTGAGGCTTGCTCATTTTAGGTCCTTTCTTTTGACTCAAAAAAAGCGCGCCAAAAAATGAAAGACGCTCTTCTTAAAATTTGCTCAATAGCTGGTAAAATAAGCAACTGATATGTGCAGCTCGTAAAAATGACCACTCTATTGTCTCACAATTTTCTCTACGCTCTTTTGTTAATCTACATTTGCAATGGTCCAAGTTATTTCTGCCATATATTTTTCTTCGTAGATTCTTGTTGCAGCGGGAACGCTTAGCTTCACCGACTTATCCATTTTGTTATCAGTGGTCTTGCCATACTCAAATGTGTATGTTCCCCAACCGTTACCTGCTTCAGCTTGTACAATTTTGGCTTCATTGTTTAAAGTTAATTCTACATTTTCTGTTGCTATAACATTCTCCACATCACTCTGAACCGAATTAACAAACGGATTCAACAAGGTAATTTTGGCAGCAGTCAATACCGCTCCTTCTGCTGTGGTAAATGGTTTGGTCATCTTGGCATTTAACGTCCAGCCTTTTTTTGTGCCACCTGTTCGTCTATCTGTTACTTGGATATAATTTCCGCGTTGCGTATTCATTCCATTTTTATTAACCATAGTAGGTGATGCATAATAATTTGCTTCTTCGGTGAACGGCTTGATTTTTTGGACATCAAACTTAAAATTTGAGATATAGTTAACTGACAAAGAGCCTTGTTCTTCTTGTTCCACTCCCTCTATCGGTTCAACAGCGACAAATTTTGCTGGATCTTCTGGATCAATAGGGGCAACCAAAGAGAGATCATCATTAAAATTAATCGTTCCAATCCCTTCTGCTGCTTTTTCTTCTGCCAAGGCGGAATGAGTAAACAGGCTAATAGAGAGAACAATACTCATTTTTAGCCCTTGACGAATTTTCATTGCGTAAGCCCTCCTAACATTGCGTATGCAATTTTTTATTCAATCGTATCCCGAAGTGTCCACTTAATAACCCCAGTATAATTTCCATCAGTTTTAGGAATTCTTTCGCCTTCATATTGAAATTTCATGCCTTCATCCGCCGGTTTTTCTCCCCACGAATCAGATATATTGTAGTGAGTAGCAGTATCATTTGCCTTGTTTTCATAAATCGTTTGAGGAATATTGGTTAGCGTGAGTTTTTTTCCCTTATACACATATTTCAATGCACCTACTAACTGATCATTTCCATTTGTCATTTCTTGTAAAATTTCGGCTGTAAGATCCCATTTATCCCGGGCACCTCTAGTATCCTCGACGATTAACTCACTGTCCAGATTGCTCTTATCAGCACTGACCGTTTTTTGATAATCAACAATAGAGAGAGTATGAAATTGAATAGTTTGCGGAACAGATGCTAAACTGATAATTCCTTTAACCATAACTTTTTTTGCGGCTTTAAAGGTTGCATCATGGTAAATTAAATCATTTTTTGGATTTTGGTTACCGATCTCACCATTTGTTGCTGGTCGATCCGCTATTTCAGTTTTACCGGCTTGATCACAAAGAAAGATTTGAATAACATCATCTTGTTTAAGTAAACTATCAGGTATTGTTACCGTCCATTTTCCTTCTGCATTAACGATTGTATTCAATGCAGGCTGGGTAACATCATTCAGAGTAAATGAAACTAACGCGTTTGCTTCTCCCGTTCCAGATAACTTTGTCGAAATTGGGCTTACTCGTTCTTCATTATCAACCGTTGCTGGTTCTGGCGGGGTAATATCAATCACAGTTGTTTCTTTCGTTTCCGCTGATGTCCACGGACCACGAATGGCTTCGGCCACTATTTTTTTACCCGTTTTATAGTAGTCATCACTGGTTACTACACCATAGCCCTCTTCATTGGTCGCAGCGGAGTATTTGGCTCCCGTATCTTCTGTAAAGTTGACAATTCCCTGATTTTTGGAAGCATATACCGGTATTAAAATCACATTGCCTTCTTCATCAAACTCATCTGAAGGTGTCATACCAAGTAGCACTCTTGCTTTATAGGACTTATCCGCATTCGTTACTGGATACCATTCAACTTCTGGTAAATTATTCATCCCTGTAATTCTACGATAATTCGTCCGGTTAAATGCCGCTAACCCCGGCTCGGTTGTAGTAACAGCTCCATTTCCAACATACTGAAATTTCTCTACTAAAGCATAGGTTTCTTGCGAAGGACCCAAGATATTTTTTCCCACATTCCATAAATCAATATCGGTCTTATTGATCGTAAGGGTGTTCCCGCTTCCACTCATATTAAATGCAGTCCCACTATCATTCCGATTTCGGATATCATAGCTTTCAGGCTCCTCTAATTCAAAAAGCCTTGAGCTGCCACCATTAAGTGTGACAACACCACCCGTTGTATTTCCGACTATGTAAACACTGCCTCCTGGTTCCACCTTAAAAGAGGTATTATTAGCAGAGAATTGAACGACATCTCCCGTACCACGACTAAGCAAATTGACAACTGCATCCGCTTTAACCGTCAACGAACTATTTTGATAATCAAATCTAACTGCATTTCCTTGCATATTGGCACTATAGGTTGAATTCTCCCCTACGGTAATCGCTTGATACCATTGATAAAGAGCTGGATAGGAGTTACCATTCGTTTCATTTTTTAAAAGTACTTTACAATTAGCTCCAATGGTTACTTCCATACTTTTCCCAGTTGCATTCGTCCGAGTAGAATTTTCCACAAACCAAACAACTCCATGATTTATCGCAGTAACTGTTCCTTTCCAGTAAGTTTTATTTTCTATTTTCATGCTACCTGCGTAAAAATTTTCTTCGGTTGTAGACAACTCCAATTTCCCATAAAGTTGGATTTCAGATTGATACCCGCGAACAAAACGGCCAATTCTTGTTCCATTTTCAGAAGTGGTCATAATATTTCCAGTTCGAAAACGCCAGCCTTCTACGTAATTCGCAAAATTGCTACCATTTACAAATGCCCAATACCCTACGCCTACTCCTGTATTATTCGATTTTTGTTGTGCCGTTAAATCGTGGATATGGAAAAAACCTATACCATCTGTAGGTGTATTAATTTCTAAGCTACTAAAATTTAAATTCAAAATATGTCCTTGACCGTCAATCTCAAGCGATGTTCTCCTTCGTTTATCTGCAGTATTCATTGAAGCAGTATCATTTTTTTGAATATCATTCTCTAGCACGATCTTCGTGACAGTTGCATCCTTGTACGCGTCTAGAAATTCTGCCCAT
>JAATGB010000162.1 GCA_015654945.1 Lactobacillales bacterium
GATGCAATCTTTCCAAATAGAAAAACTGCGACCATTCTTATTTGATATACTTCAGACAAATATAATTCAAACGCTAAGTCCTCTAATTCCTTATCTATCAGCTTTTTTTCTAATGAATCTGCTAAAAGCTCCATTGGTTTAAAACCGTTAGCAACCTGAGCAATTTCTTGTAATTCTTCGTCTAAATTCATTTTATACTCCACCTGTCCCCATAGTACATTCCTTTCATCGTTTTAATAATATATTTTTCCCATAACTTTTTGATAATGGTTGCCAATCATTCAATTTCATCATCTTATTTACTTTGAAATTGGAAATTAACATCCTTTAGCAGCATTGCAACCAACTGATCTACCGCCTGATTATTTTTTTCAGGAGAATAGAGTATTTGGATGTAAAATGACGAATCCAATTTTAATGGCCTTTTTTCATATGCATCATCTGAAAGAGTTTTTGTAACATATTTAGGTAAGAAAACAGATTCTGTTCCACGTTCCATTATTTTTTTTATACTTTCTGTGCTTTCAACTTCTAAAGAAATAGAAATATTCATTTCTTTTTGATATTGGTCTAAAAATGCTTTTCTGTATGAACAGTTTTTATCCGTTAAAATCATCTCTAACGTGTTTGTCTTTTTTACATGCGTTTTGCGGCGCACGATCTCAAATGTTTCTTCGGCATAATAATGCGCATAAGTAGGCTGATTTGGCAGGAGTTTATCAAATATAATGATGATATCCAGTTCATCCTCGTCCAATTTATCAAGCAACTGTTGCTCTGATTCAATTAAAACTTGAATGTTCGTAGCAGGAATTGTCCGCTTCACTTCCGTAATACATGGCATGAGGATGTTCGCAGAGATGCTATCAATTGTGCCAATTTTAATTTGTGCGCGCTGTTTATGCTTGATTTTTGCTTGCAATTGCGCATGTTCTTTGATTACTTTTTCGGCAAATTCGTAAACTTCTTTCCCATTAGACGTTAAAATGATTTTTTGCTTTCGTTTAAACAGCAAAGGCGTTCCATAAAAATCTTCCAGTTTTCTGATCTGCTGACTGATATTCCCTTGAGAATAACCAAGGAAAGCTGCCGCTTTGGAAAACGAGTTTTTTGTCACAACGTAATAGAACGAAGTCAAATAGGTAAAATTCATGCCGAGCCCCCCTAGTAAAATTAGTGTTAGCGATAATAAGTATTTAAAAGACGAATAAATAAGCATTGGTTTCTGAAGTATAATAAAGAGTGAAAGGAGTGTTACTATGAAACGCTACAAATCACAAGTTTTCCCTGAAAAACAAAGCTTAGATCCTGACAATCATTTTTTAGAAAAGCTTTTTTATGAAGCAGATATAGCCGACCTTGCTTTTGATTTTTATCATCATTTAGTTGATTATGTCATTATTGATGTGCGTGCAAAAAAATACTATGATGAGGCGCATATCCCAGGGGCATACTCCTATCCAAATGGTCTATTTCCAGAAGGAACGTTTGCAAAAAATATTCCGATACTGGTTTATTGTTGGGGACCTTCATGTAATGGCTCAACCAAAAGTGCGGCCCGCTTACTCTCCCAAGGCTATCACGTGAAAGAATTAATTGGTGGCTTAGAGTATTGGGTGAAAGAAAATTGTCCTGTGGAAGGTTCTAACGCCATTCCCTACTGGCAATATGATTTTTTAGCTGAATAAAATATGAGCGTTCAATTAAAGCAATCCTATAGGTTGCTTTTTTTATGCGGTAAATACGATTTATTGTCATTATAGCGTATTCAGTCGTTACTCGTATATAGATTTAGAGAGAATTCGTAAAAATAAAACGCCTATTTATTCCAATAAAACCAGCTCCATCCGACAGCTTTATGAGCCATTATCGCGAAAAAGCCTCACCCGTTTTGGCAAGGCTACGTTGCAGAACTATTTTGGGCTTTTATTTTAACAAACGCGATCATTTTTTGCTAAAGACGGAAAATTCGCCACTTGCTGCTGATTGTTTCCGCACTTCCATTGGTAAGAAACCATAAGTCTTGCGAAAAGTGTTGTAAAAGTAACTCTTATTTTTTAGTCCGATTCGGTCAATAATTTCGCCAATCGTTAGCTCAGTATGCTCAATCATAAATTTAGCTTGTTTCATACGTTGTTGTGTTAGAAGCTGCGAAAAAGTCGCGCCGGTTTTTTGTTTGATGATATTACTTAAATAATTTTTGTTGTAGCTCATTTTTTGAGCGACATCAGCTAACGAAAGATGCGCATAATCCGATTCGATTAGTTTTAATGTTTCGATGATAATATCATTATTTTCCGTTTGCTTTTTTTCATGGCAATAATCATAACTGCAATTGCCAATCAATTCCGTAAATAAAATTGGAATATACATTGTAATAATATCGTTCGCAAAATTCTTCTCAGTAAAATAAGTCTCAATAATTTCTTCTAACGTTGTCTGAACATGTTTGTTGTCTCCGCAATGGAAAATCAAATATTGCTTTTTAGAACGAGTAGCTAGAGTTTCAGCTAAAAAATTAAATAAGATACTGTTTTCTTTGTTGATCGTAGACAACCAATCGATATTCATTTTATCATTAGGAAAAATCAAGTTAATCAACAAATCACCTTCTTCGTGACGCCCTAATGAATGAACGGAACCCCTATCTAAAAGTAAAATTTCTCCTTGATAAATTGTTTCTGCTTTGCCGTTAATTATTTGATTTGATTTTCCTGATAAAACATAATTTAATTCCAAAAAGTGATGTCGATGCTTCGGGTAAGGTGAAAACCGCGGATGCTTACTGATATAAATCGCATCATTTTTTAAGAAAAATTCTTTTAACAAAATTAAATTCTGTTCAACAGATTGATAAGATTTTTTCGGTAGATCATTTACAAAACAGTTTGTTTCTTTTTGCTCTTTTTCTATCTTCGTGTACGCGTTTAAATAATTCATCACTAATTCGTTCATTTTTTCACACCCCTGTGATTTCGTCACTGTCATTCTATACCTCCGTCATTGTAAACGCAACCATCAAGTTCCATACTATGAATGGCAAGAAGAAATGGAAGGATGGCAAGGAATGAGTAAAAAGAAGAAAGACAACTTAAAAGGTACAGTCGCTGTTTCACTAACTAACTTTTTGGATTCTGGCTGTATTGTAGCTGGTGCAAGCGGTTTAACCATGTGGGCGCAAGAATTTGGTTTAAGTAGTTTTAAAGTTGGTCTACTAGGCGCTTTAAGTGCCAATGCTTTTGGAGCTGCAATTGGCGCATTAATCGGAGGTCATTTAGCAGATAAGTATGGGCGGAAAATGATCTATGCTTACAATATGTTAGTCTACATGGTGGGCGCATTGTTAATTATTTTCGCCATGAGTTTTCCAATGTTACTAATAGGCTTCTTAGTGATTGGATTATCTGTTGGCGCAGGTGTTCCAGCATCTTGGACGTATATTTCTGAGATGGCATCTCCAGGATCACGTGCCCACGACATTGGGATCTCTCAATTAGCTTGGTCGTTAGGTCCTGCGATTATCTTTACCTTAGGTGTCATATTAGCACCCTTAGGATTATTAGGAAACCGAGTTCTCTTTGGTGTTTTATTGGTCATCGCAATCGTCGCTTGGGCATTACAACGTCAATTGGATGAATCAAAAGATTGGGAAGATGAACAGGCAAAATTAAAAGTATCCGGAGAAAGTGAAGAGAATCATCCTTATAAAGAATTATTATCAAACGCAGTAAATGTTAAAGCCGTCTTATTCTTAGTTGGTGTATATCTTTTCTGGAATTTAGTTGCTGGCGCGATGGGCTTTTTCATGCCGTTCGTCTATGAAACTGTAGGTGGGTTAACCAATTCACAAGCAAATTTATTGCAAGCAGTTTTATGGATTTTAACTTCACTTGGCTCCTACTTTGGATTTTCAAAATTAGGTGACAAAGTTGATCAACGCAAATTTTTCTTGGTTGGCGCAGCTATGGCAACTGCTTCTTGGGTCATCTTGACTTATATCGGAATGTCTTGGATCGGTCTGTGGTCGTTTGTTATCCTTTGGGGAATTTCAGCTGGAATTGGGGCACAAGCTTTCTACGCGTTATGGTCCACTGAATTATTCCCTACGCAATACCGTGGCGGAGCACAAGGTTTGATGTTCTTCCTAGTTAGGGGCAGCTGTGGTATATGGTCAATCGTCTTTCCAATAATTTTAGGCAGTCTGGGTTTCACTGTCGCCGGAACTGTTATGATTGTTCTACTAATTATATCGCTCATTATTGGAACGGTTTGGACGCCAAAAACACGTGGTAAATCCTTAGACGAAATCACTGCGGAAAGACATAAAAAAATAATCAAATAGCGAAAGGAGGAAGATCCGATGCATAGCAACAACAATTATATCGCAATTGATATCGGTGCTTCTAGCGGACGTTTGATGCTCTCTAAAAAAGATGTACGAGGCAAGATCTCGTTAGAAGAAATTCATCGTTTTAAAAATGGATTTACTAAAGTTGGTGCCACTGACTGCTGGGATGTGAATCATTTAGTCGCAGAAATTTTGACAGGCTTGGCAAAATTAAAAGCAACTGGAATTACCGAATGCTTTGTCGGCATTGATACTTGGGGAGTTGACTATTGTTTAATAGATGGAAATGGTGTTCCTTTAAGCCTGCCAATCAGTTATCGTGATCGCCGAACGGAAACAGCACTCAGTGAATTTGCGCAAAATTTTCCACTAGCCACTTTGTATGAAAAAACTGGTATTCAACTTCAACCATTTAATACCGTTTTTCAATTGTTTAAAGAAAAGTCAACAAAACTAACCCAGGCAAAGCAACTATTATTAATGCCTGATTATCTCGGTTTTATTTTTACTGGTAATGCAGTCCTAGAAAAAACAAATGCGTCAACGATGCAACTCATGAATCTAAAAACCCGCAAACTTGATCCAGATATTTTACAAACTTTAGGAATCTCTGAAAATTTATTTCCACAAATGACCGAGCCTGGAACGATGCTAGGTGAGCTTCAAGCTGACAAATTTCCAACCTATAACTTGCCAAAAACTACATTTATTACAATTGCGTCTCATGATACAGCGTCAGCGGTGGTGGGCACACCAGGAAACGGCGAGGATTGGGCCTATATCAGTTCTGGTACGTGGTCATTAATGGGCGTTGAAATTTCTGAAGGAATCTCAACCAACGCTGCGTTTGATGCAAACTTTACCAATGAATGGGGCATTCAAGGAACGATTCGATTCTTAAAAAACATTATGGGAATGTGGTTAATTCAAGAAGTATCTCGAGTGCAAGATTATCAATACAGCTATCCAGAGTTAGCGGAAATGGCAAGTCGTGAAAAAGCCTTCCAAACATTGATTAATGTTAATGATCCTCGTTTCTTAAATCCGAAAAATATGATTGAAGCCATTCAAACTTATTGCCGGGAAACAAAGCAAGTGATTCCAAAAACGCCTGGACAATTATCTCGAACTATTTATGACAGTTTAGCCTTATGCTATGCCGTTGAATTAGAAAATTTAAAAAAAATCACCGGACGGGTCATCAATCGGTTACACATCGTGGGTGGTGGATCCAATAATCATTTTTTGAATCAATTAACCGCGGATACCTGTGGGATCAAGGTAATTGCTGGCCCTAGTGAAGCCACTGCAATCGGAAATATAGTTGTCCAAATGGTCGCAACTCATGGGTTTGGAACCTTAGCAGAAGCTCGGGAAGAAATCCGAAATTCCTTTGAGTTACATGAATTTAAGCCAGCAACTAGTCTAGTAATTAACGATGCACTTAATCGTTATAAAAAATTAATTTAAAGGAGAGAAAGTAAAATGACAAATGTACAAAAACGTTATGAAGAAGCAAAAGCTCGCTATGCTGCAATTGGTGTTGATACGGAAAAAGCCTTAGAAAAATTGCAAACAATCAAAATCTCAATGCATTGCTGGCAAGATGATGATGTCAAAGGATTTATGAATCCAGATGGTGAATTAACTGGTGGCATTATGGCCACTGGGAACTATCTTGGTGCTGCAAGAACACCGGCTGAGTTACGTCAAGATGTGGAAAAAGCTTATTCATTAATTCCAGGAAAACATAAATTGAATTTACATGCAATCTATTTAGATACGGACGAAAAAGTTGACTTAAATGAAATCGAACCGCGCCATTTTACAAAATGGGTCGACTGGGCCAAAGAACAAGGTGTTGGCCTTGATTTTAACCCCACCTTCTTTTCACATCCAATGATGAAAGACGGCTACACTTTAGCCCATCCCGATAAAGAAGTTCGTGATTTTTGGATCGAACATGGTAAACGTGCACGTAAAATTTCAGAATACTTTGGTCGAGAATTAGGCGAAACTAGTATTGACAACTTCTGGGTTCCAGATGGTATGAAAGATAATCCCATTGATCGGATGAGCCCTCGCCGTCGTTTAATGGAATCTTTAGATGAAATATTTGCTGAAGATCTTGATGAAAGATATACCAAAGACGCAGTCGAAAGTAAATTGTTTGGTCTAGGCGCAGAAGCTTATACGGCAGGTTCCCATGAGTTTTATATGGGTTATGGTTTAACTCGGAATAAATTAATCTGCTTAGATGCTGGTCACTTCCATCCAACCGAAGTAATCTCGAATAAACTTTCTTCTTTAGCGCTATTTTCTAAAGGCGTTATGCTACATGTTTCTCGTCCTGTACGTTGGGACTCTGATCATGTTGTGATCATGGATGATGAACTACAAGAAATTGGGAAAGAACTTGTTCGTAACGATTTATTAAGTAAAACGAATATCGGCTTAGATTTCTTTGACGCGACGATCAATCGGATTACTGCTTGGGTTATCGGTATGCGTAATACTCAAAAAGCATTATTAAAAGCCATGCTAGAACCGACACAAGAACTAAGAAATATGGAAAATAAATTTGATTTCACTTCTCGAATTGTTTATACCGAAGAGTTAAAAGATTTCCCTTATGGAGATGTTTGGAATTATTTCTGTGAAAAGAACAATGTACCAGTTGGCTTAGATTGGTATACTGAGGTTCAAAAATATGAAAAGAATATTTTAAGTAAGCGTTAATTTATTAATTCTCTTAGGCAGTGAATCACTGCTTAAGAGAATTTAAAGCTAAAAAAAATGGAGGAGCTTATAGTGAATAAAAATATTTTAGATGCACCATTTATAAAAGAAATGATTGAAGTCACCACCAATTTATATAATCATGGCTGGGACGAACGTAACGGTGGAAATGTCTCTTATCTATTAGATAAAAGTGAGGTTATTGACTATTTGGATCCGACTAAAATTGTTCGTAACATTCCAATCCCATTTGATGGAGAAGACTTAAAAGGGCGCTACTTTGTCGTAACTGGTTCAGGAAAATATTTTAAAAACGTCCAAAATGATCCCGCGTGTAACCTAGGAGTTATTCGTGTAGCCGAAGATGGTCAGAGTGTTGATTTACTCTGGGGTTATACCGATGGCGGAGTACCAACGAGTGAATTACCTTCTCATTTGATGACACATATTTCACGTCTTTCAGTTGATCCAACAAATCGAATTGTTATGCATTGTCACGCAACTCACTTATTAGCCATGACGTTTTCTCATGAACTAGATGAAAAGAAGTTTACCAAAACCTTGTGGCAAATGTGTACCGAATGTTTGGTTGTCTTTCCAGAAGGCGTTTCAATTTTACCTTGGTTAATCCCAGGCTCAATTGAAATCGGCAAAGCAACCGCGGAAAAAATGAAAACAACACGTTTAGTAATTTGGCCCCAACATGGTGTTTACGGTGCTGGTCGTAATATGGATGAAGTTTATGGCTTGATCGAAACTGCAGAAAAAGCGGCGCAAGTTTACACGTATGTCATGGCGCAAGGCGGAATCAAACAAACACTAAGTGTTGAAAATCTACAACGCTTAGCGGATGCATTTGGCGTAATTCCTAGAGCTGGTTATCTAAACGAGTAATCTAAAAGCGAGGTGAAAAAAATGATCAAAAAAGCAGTTCGAATGAAATTATATCCCGGATTGAAAGAAGAATATGCCAAACGTCATGGAGATCTTTGGCCAGAAATGCGGCAAATGTTAAAAGATCATGGTGCACTCAGCTATTCAATCTTTTTAGACCCAGAAACAAATTATCTATTTGGCTATTTAGAAATTGAAGACGAAGAGAAATGGCGGGAAGTTCCTGAAACAGAAATTAATCAGCAATGGTGGACATTCATGGAAGACGTCATGGATACTAATCCGGACAAATCACCAGTGGCCGTTGATTTAGAGCAGGTCTTTGAACTATAAAAAAGAAGGGCCAGAAGTTGCTGCTAGACAGTTATTTTTGTTGCACCTTCTATCTATAAATGTGAATAAAAACACGAAAAGGGAGCGTATTAGATTATGACCATTAGTCGTATGATTTTAAATGAAACATCTTATTTTGGGAAAGGAGCTATTCAAGAGGTTGCGAACGAGGCCCAAAAACGACAATTTAAAAAAGCGTTAGTCGTAACAGATAAAGATTTATTGAAATTTGAAGTCGCAACAAAGGTGACAAAAGTCTTAGATGATGCTGATCTTGCCTATGAAATTTATGACAACATTGTCCCAAATCCAACGATTGAAAACGTTCAAGCCGGAGTGAAAGCGTGCCAAGAAGCAAACGCAGATTACATTGTGGCAATTGGTGGCGGTTCCTCAATTGATACAGCAAAAGCTATCGGAATAGTTGTAACAAACCCTGAATTTGATAATATTTTAAGCTTAGAAGGAACTGCTGATACCAAACTGCCAGCTCTACCGATTTTAGCAATACCTACTACTTCGGGAACTGCTGCGGAAGTTACGATTAATTATGTTATCACGGATAAAGCCAATAGTCGCAAATTTGTCTGTGTTGATCCTCATGATATTCCAGTTGCTGCTTTTATCGATAGCGATATGATGATGGGCATGCCGAAAGGTCTATGTGCTTCAACCGGGATGGACGCATTAACTCATGCAATTGAAGGTTACATCACCCAAGGCGCATGGGCTATGAGTGATATGTTGCACATTAAAGCAATTGAAATCATCGCACATGCATTACGTGATTCTGTTGCCGGTAAAGAAGATGGTCGGGAAAAAATGGCGTTAGGACAATATATCGCTGGAATGGGTTTTTCAAATGTTGGCTTAGGTTTAGTTCATGGCATGGCACATCCCTTATCCGCTTGGTACAACACACCTCACGGAGTTGCCTGTGCGACCTTATTGCCACTCATTATGGATTACAACAAAGAATTTACCGGTGAAAAATACCGCGATATCGCTGTAAAATTTGGCATTTCTGGTGCCGAAACAATGGATTTAGACACCGTGCGTGTTGCAGCCGTTCAAGCCGTTAGACAATTAGGCATTGATGTTGGAATTCCACAAAGCTTATCTGAATTAGGCGTTAAAGCAGTCGATATCCCACAAATTGCTGAAGATGCGTTTCGTGATGTTTGCACACCAGGAAACCCACGCGAGACTACGGTTGAAGAGATTATTGCTTTATACAAATCTATGTTATAATGCGAAAAGTTTGTACCATTTTTCGCTCTATTTTCAATGAAAGATTAAAGATGGCAAATGTGAAGGAGGTCTTCCACAACCACGGAAGCTCTCTTTTATTGTATTTGTGCCCCAAAAATTTTGAAGATCCAAGAATAAGTTCATTCTTATTATTTTTAGACGAAAAAAGCCTCACCAGTTTTGGCAAGGCTAAGTAGAAGACCTATTTTTTACTTTTATTTACGAATCTTATCGGTTCCAGTTTCTGAATACATTTGCTCTCTAAAACATGTTAAATTTTAGTGTCTCCGACATAAAGTGCAAGTGTTTCATACGGCCGCAAGATCAGTTGTGCACCGACTTTTTGTTGGGGATAATTACTAATTAACACCGTTCCGGAAACGAATTCTGTGGGGATTTCAATCTGAGTTTCTTTGCCATAAAAGTTGTTCAGAACGAGTAACTGTTCTTCTTGATATTCACGAAGATAGGCATAGACTTGCTCATGCTGGTCTTTATAGCGTTGATAATTGCCTTGCGCGATTACTGGATAATCCTTTCGCAACTGAATCAATTTTTGGTAGAATGCAAAAATACTTCCTGAAGCTAATTCTTTTTTCACATTAATTTCGAGATAATTATCTGCTACTTTTAACCACGGCGTACCGGTTGTAAAGCCTGCATTTTCTGACTGATCCCATTGAACCGGTGTCCGCGAATTATCTCTGGACTTACTTCGAATAATCGCCATAATCTCCGCATGAGCCAGTCCTTTTTCACGTAATTCTTGGTAAAAATTCAAGGTTTCAATATCTTTATATTCCTCAATCAAAGCGAAATTAGGGTTGGTCATGCCAATTTCTTCGCCTTGATAAATGAAAGGTGTCCCACGACTTAGATGAACCGTTGCGGCCAACATCTTGGCGCCTGCTACTCGGTATTCTTGGTCATCTGTAAAACGAGAAACGGCACGCGGTTGATCATGATTATTCCAAAATAAAGCGTTCCAGCCATCGCCTCGTGCCATTTGCTCACCCCATTCATTAAAAAGATCTTTTAATTCTTGAAAATTAAAAGGGGCGGTACTCCATTTCTCACCGTTTTCATAGTCCACTTTTAAATGATGAAAATTAAACGCCATGGATAGCTCTTGCCGTTCTGGTTGCGAATATAAGAGACAATTTTCAATCGAAGTAGCCGACATTTCACCCACTGTCACACAATTCTCATCTTGACCAAAACTGGCTTGATTTAGCTCATGAATGTATTCATGAACAATCGGCTTATCTGTATACAATGACTTTTCATTGCCAGCAACCGAATCGACCAATTCAGCATCTTTCCCAATCACATTAATCACATCAAAGCGGAATCCATGTACACCTTTTTCTAACCAGAAATTCACGACTTCCGCCATTTTTTTTCGCACTTCGGTATTCCGCCAATTCAAATCGGCCTGTGTGACATCATACAAATGTAGATAATACAAATCCGTCTCGTCAAATTTTTCCCACGCAACGCCACCAAATTTTGAATCCCAATTAGTCGGTAAGCTGCCATCCGCTTTCGCAGGTTTTAAAAGATAGTAATCCTGATACTTTTTTTCACCTGCAAGCGCATTTTGAAACCATTGATGTTCGGTTGAGGTGTGGTTAAATACCATATCCAGCATGACGTCAATGTCGTTTTCTCTGGCTTGTTTCATAAGTGCTTCAAAATCTGACATAGTCCCAAAAACAGGGTCAATGTCAAAATAATCGGCGACATCATAGCCATTATCATTTTGCGGAGAAGGATAGATCGGGCTCAGCCAGATCATGTCCACTCCTAATTTTTTTAAATACGGTATTTTTTCAATAATCCCTGGTAAATCACCAATTCCATCGCCATTTGAATCTTTAAAAGAGCGCGGATAAATTTGATAGATTACTTTTTCTTTAAATGATGACACAAACACTCTCTCCCTAATGATTAGTTTTTAAACAAGTTTGCTACGCTGTCATCAACTACACTGGCTTTTGTTAAAATACCTTTTTTCTCAAAGAACCAGGTTAAGACAAATGGGACAACAATCGCTATTGCCATACAAATAATGAATTGAAGCCAATAGTGGCTTTGAATCGACAAAATTCCTGGTAAACCACCCACGCCAATCGAATTTGCCATAACTCCAAAGCTTGTCGAAAGTAGCCCTGCTAAAGCAGAACCAATCATCGCTGCTATAAATGGATAAAAATATTTCAAGTTAATTCCGAAAATCGCCGGTTCGGTTACACCTAAGTAACAAGAAATCGCTGCTGGAATCGAAATTTGTTCTTCATCCTTATTGCCTCTATGTAAAAAGACAATGGCTAAAACCGCCGAACCTTGCGCAATATTAGATAAGGCAATCATCGGCCATAAATTAGTGCCACCATAATCTGCCACTAGCTGTAAATCAATGGCATTTGTCATATGATGCAGTCCAGTAATAACCAATGGTGCATACAAGAACCCAAAAACAGAACCAAATAACCAACTAAAGCTGCCAGTTAAGCCAGCATAAACCACTGCAGAAATTGCGGAACCAATCTTCCAACCGATCGGACCTAAAATGACATGTGCAGCTAGAACTGTTGGCACTAATGCGAATAATGGTACAAAAATCATCGAGATAGACTGCGGAATCACTTTTCTAAAGTAACGTTCTAAATAGCAAAGCAAGAACCCAGCTAACATCGCAGGAATGACTTGCGCTTGGTAGCCAATCATTTCAATTTGGAAGAAGCCAAAATCCCAATGTGGAATATCTTTTGCGGCAGTACTTGCAACCGAATAGGCATTTAATAATTGCGGTGAAACTAACGTGATCCCTAAAACAATTCCGAGAATTTGAGTCGTTCCCATTTTTTTGGCAATGCTCCACGTGATACCAACTGGTAGAAAATGGAAAATAGCCTCACAAATCAGCCATAGAAAACTGTTTACGCCACTCCAAAACTGTGAAACTTCAACAATTGTATGACCATCTAAACCAGAAAACTGAATGCCTTCTAATACATTCCGAAACCCTAATAATAACCCACCTACGACAATCGCAGGAATCAAAGGTGCAAAAATTTCAGCTAATACACCAATTGCTCGCTGTAACATATTTTGATTTTGCTTTGCGGCACTTTTCACAGCATCTTTTGAAACGCCTTCAATCCCAGCAATTTTAACAAAGTCATTATAGAAAGTCGCAACATCATTGCCAATAATTACTTGGAATTGTCCCGCTTGGGTAAACATTCCTTTGACAACCGGAATTTTATCAATTGCCGTTTTATCCGCTTTTTCTTCGTCGACTAACACAAATCGCATTCTTGTGGCACAATGTGTTACCGCAGAAATATTCTCCTTTCCTCCAATATCCGTTAATAATTGCTCGGCATCTTTCTTGTAATCTGCCATTTTAAAAACCCCTTTCGTTTCAAACTTGTATATACAAGTAATCTTCCTCCACATTATATGTAAAAAACTCGGTGAATGCAAGCGTTTTTATTAAAAAAAATTTAAATAACGTCACTCAAATTGCGGCTACTAGAAAAAAACGATCGTTCTCTCTATATTTTTTCCGATTTTTCCTTTACAATGAGAGCAAGAATAGATTGAGGTGCAGAATGTCCATGAAAAAGTACTTTCCAAATAAACTAACGTTAAGACAAAAAAGAACGCTTTTGTTCGTTGGCTTTCTTCTAATTAGTTGTATTAGTATTTTCCCTTATATGTTTCAACATTTTATCTACAACCAAGATGATTTGCCTTTTCATAAACTACGGCTAGAAGGGTATTATGAGGCGGTTAAATCCGGTCAATTGTTTCCAAAAATTTTTTACAATATGGCAAACGGTTCTGGTTATGCCGCGGATCTCTTTTATCCGTCCATCTTGTTGCTTCCCTATGTTTTTTTAAGAATGCTTGGGCTGCCTTTTGTGGAGGCGTATCACGCTTTCCAATTTTTAATCAGTTTTCAAACGGTTGTCCTTGCTTACTTTTTTCTGTATAAAATCACTAAAAACACCCGTAAATCTTGGCTTTTTTCGGTTTTATACACTTTGTCTACTTATCGTTTAATTGACCAATCGATTCGTGCGGCACTGGGTGAAACGCTGGCTTTTGCTTATTTGCCGATTGCGGCTTTAGGACTGTACTATCTTTTTTGGGGAAAAAACCAAAAAGCAAGCTTTATTTATCTTACTATCGGGATGTCGCTACTTTTATTTTCTCATTTTATCACAACTTTTTTGCTCTTCTTACTTATAGTCGGTCTCTTACTGTTTGTTCCTCAGTCACTCAAAGAAAAAGCGCAGCAACTAAAGATGTTGTGCCTAAGCGGTTTAACCACAATTATTCTTTCTTTATGGCTCTTATTACCTATTTTAGAACAAACAAATAAAATCACGTTTAATTTTTCGCGACCAGCTTTATGGGGAATTGGCTTAAATTTTAGCTTAAATGAACTTATTTCGACTTCGGTTACATCTTTAAGCGGTGTTTGGGATGGCTTAAATCCCAATATTGGCTTACTTTTACTCACTACATTAATCGGTGGACTGGTTCTATTTCGGCAATCCAAAACTTCCACTAGACAAGTAACATTACTTGCTCTCATTTTAGTTATTTGTGCGACAAATTTGTTTCCCTGGTCTTACTTTAAGGATAGCGCGTTAGGATTTATTCAATTTCCGTGGCGCATTTTATTGTTTGCTTCCTTTGTCCTTGCTCTTCTTGCTGTCGAATTATTAGCAGAACATCGAAAACTAACTCGAAAATTTGTCCTGATTGCATCGGTCGTGATCTCTTTATTTGCGATCAGCTTTAACGGCAATGCACTGTATCGTTTTCAAGAGAAAAATACCGACAAAATTACCAATAAAAATTACGAAACCTTCCAAGCAACGGCTTTAGGCGGTGGCAAAGAATACCTCGTACGAGACCTTGATTACGACCAATTAATGACACTCAATCAACATGAAGTCAGCTATATTCAAGGCGCAGACGCGGTTCGTTATTCCAATGTCGCCCGTTACCAAAACGGCATGATTCTCACCTTAAAAAACACGAAAAAAATTCGTTTTAAAACACCATTTTTATATTATTATGGCTATCAAGCCATCGATAAGAATGGGAAAGCCTATCCTGCTTTAAATAGTGGCGGTCAAGTAGCCTTTGCCATTCCTAAAGGCACCCACGAATTAACGATTCAATATAAAGAAACACCGATTCAATATGTCTCCAAAATTATTTCACTGCTTGCAGCTGCTGCTTTTCTTTTCTTCCTTTTAAGCCAGAAAAAAGGAAAATAAGCAGAAGGAAACCCGTCAGATTAATTTGACGGGTTTTTTCATTTAAAATAGCACTATTATTTATCGACTTACAAACTCACTTGACCTATACAGTTCAACTCTCTATAAACAATGTGATTATAAGCTATTCTTCACTGCATTTGGCGCTCGTTGCTTATGGCTGTAATAATTTAACCAATAGCGCTTTTTGGGCATGTAAACGATTTTCGGCTTCTTGATAAATCAAGGAATGTGTGCCGTCAATCACTTCTTCTGTGACTTCTTCGCCGCGGTGGGCTGGCAAACAATGCAAAAAGCCATAATCTGGTTGTGCGTGCTGAACCAAAGCTGCGTTGACTTGATAGTTTGCTCCAAATGCTTGCTCCCGTTCGTTTTGCTCTGTTTCAAATCCCATACTTGACCAGACATCTGTATACACAAAATCAGCGTCCTTAACTGCTTGTTCAGGTGAAATAAAGCTTTCAATTTTTGCACCACTTGTCAGCGCAATTTGTTGTGCTTTTTCAAGATACTCTGGTTTGACTTGATACCCCTTAGGACTAGCAATCGAAATATTTAGACCGACCAGAGCCCCACCGATCATTAAAGAATGGGCCATATTATTTCCATCACCAATATAAGCTAATTTGATTTGCTCGAAGGTTCCTTTCTCTTCATAAATCGTCATCAAATCAGCGAGAACCTGACAGGGATGATGATCATCTGTTAAACCATTAATAATGGGAATTTTTGCA
>JAATGB010000137.1 GCA_015654945.1 Lactobacillales bacterium
CAATTTCTGGCAATAGATGACAATGTAAATCAATCATTTGATTACCCCTTATGTGCCATAATAATAGCCTTGATTTTTTGCGCGACTGGATCCGTTATAAACAATCCCCAGAAGATTTGCATCCACAACATTCAACAAATTCAACGATTTTTTAAGTGAATTTTTTAATGTAATCGCTTCTCGAACCAGTAGGATAGTTCCATCTACTTTTGAAGCCATGATTTGAGCATCTGTTACAGCAGCAACTGGCGGCATATCAAAGATAATCAATTCATATTTAGCCCTCATTTCTTGGATAACTTTGTTCATTCTGGCAGAACCTAACATTTCGGACGGATTTGGTGGCTTTGGACCGCTAGTCATAATTGTAAGGTTATCCACCGGAAATTTTTGGCTAACATCCTCGATTCGTTTTTCATAGTCGCCTAGAAGTGTACTGAATCCTTCAAAATTTGGTAATGAAAAAGTTTTAGCGACCGTTGGCTTTCGCAAATCAGCATCGACAAGTAATGTTTTTATCCCTGAATTAGCAAAAACAACTGCTAAATTAGCAGAGGTTGTTGATTTGCCTTCACCAGCACCGGAAGACGTAATAACCAAAGTTTGAAAGTTCTTACTTTTCATTTTAAATTGAATATTGGTCCGAATTGTCCGGTATTGTTCTGAAATCGGCGAAGTTTTATCAGTTAAAGAGATCAAACTAATATTTTCTACTTTGCCTTTTTTTTCACTTTTCTTATTAAACATGCGTAACTCCTTTAGCAATATATTTTTATTTCTTACGTGCTTTTAATAATTCGACTGTTTTTCTCCTTTGTTGTCATTTCTGGTACGATACCTAGATTTGTCAATCTTAAAACTTCAGTAATATAGGCTTCCTCTTTAACTGTTTTATCAAAAAATTCTAACAATAAGGAAAATAAAACGCCAAAGACCATTCCAAGAAAAACACCAATCGCTAAGACTAGTTTATGGTTGGGAAAGATTGGCTGAGTATCTACTTTTCCCTTAGAAACAATAGTTATTTTATCAATATTGCCAATAATTCCTTGTGCTTTTTCTTTAAAAACACTAGAGACTGTATTGACTACTTCTTTCGCCTCGTATGGGTTTTTTGATTCTGCCGTAATCGTAAACATTTGTGAGTTTTGTTTTTGGCCAATACTGATCATATTTGTGATATCTTTTGCCGATCCTGTAAATGAAATGCTTTTCTTTAATTCTTTTTTTGCAGTTTCAGAAACAATACTTCCTTCTTCAATAAAATCTTTATATGTTGTAATCATCATTAAATTTGCATTCACGTCATTGATATTAATGTTATTACTTTCACTATTAACCGGTAATGTTGCTACTAATTGAGTGGAAGAACTATATTTAGGAACGAGTACAAAAAATGTAACAATTGCGGCAATGGCTAATCCACCAAATATGCTTATAATAATTAATCCAACTCTTTTTTTTAACAACTCAATTATTTCTTCTATATCAATTCTTGTCTCCATTGTTCCTCCAGTATTCTGTTGCTTCTTTCTTTAAGGAATTGCAATTTGTTGCCCTTTTGCTATTTCGTTTCCAGAAAGATTATTATTTGATTTTAGTTGTTCAACTGAAACGCCATATTTTTTCGCAATACTGTATAATGTATCGCCTGCTTGAACTACATGTGTGCTACCTGTTTCAGTATTTGAATGAACACTTATGCTCCCATTTGCCACGTTCAATTGCTGACCGACCTTAACTTGTGAACTTGCTAATTGGTTAATACTTTTTAGTTCTTCTTCAGACAACTGATATTTTTTCGCAATACTATACAAAGTATCACCTGATTTAACTGTATAAAAACTATTCTGGCTTATTTCACTCTGCTCTATTGCTTTCATTCGCAGCCTTTGGCCAACACCCACTTCATCGCTTTGTAAAAAATTATATTCTCTAATTTTATCGATACTTATTTGATAACGTTCAGCTATTTGGCTTAGCGTTTCTCCCTGTGTCACAACATGGTATTCTTCAGTGACACGCTCATCTTGTTTTTCAGGTTTGCTTAAAATCAAATTTTTTCCTTCTTCTAAAGTGTCTGAAATTAGGTTATTCCATGCTTTTAGATCAGATACACTTACATTATATTTTTCAGCGATCTGGCTAATCGTATCTCCGCTCTTAATAACATGTTGGTTACTTTTTTCTTGTTTTTCACTTTCCGAAGATCCAGCTGAATTTGCTGTTTCACTGGTTACTTGATTTTCTTTTTTTTCACTTGAATTTGTTGTATTTTCTGGCGTTTCAATTTTAGTTGAAAGAAGTTTTTTAGGTTCGCTCTCTTCTGCTAGATCTTGTTTTTTCATAAAAGCAAAAGTTCCTACTAATAAAGTAAAAGCTACAAGTATCGTTAAAATAAAAAACATTCGTTTATTGATCATTTTGTTAGTATTTGATTCTTGATACAGGGATTCTCTGATTAATTTTAAATCTTCTCTCGTTTTTACATGATCATTTTGTTTTAACGTATCCGTGTACAATTCTTTCATTGACAAAAAAAATTGCCTATTTCGAAATTTAGTAATATATTGTTTCTGTTCTTGTTTTGATAATTTTTCCGTAAACCACTTTTGGAACTTCTCATATTCTAATAATGTATAATCAACTTGATCAAATTTTTGTACCTTGCCAAAATGTAGCCAAAGAACTTTGGTACATACCTCTTTAATTCTGTTCGTATCTTGGGAAACATAAATAATAATTTTTCCCGCGTTCTGAAATTCACTAAATTTCTCTTTGCAATTTTTAAAGAAACTAGTATGACTCAAAGATAGGGCTTCATCAATAATTAAAATATCTGGATTATTATAAATAGCAGTAGTGACAGATAGACGTAGTTTCATCTCTCGTGAATAATTTTCTAATGGTTGATCTACCATATCAGCAAGGTCTGAAAACTTTGTAATTTCCGTTATTAAATTTTGCAACTGATGTTTATTGATTCCTTTTTTAGCAAATCTATTTTTGATATAGTCTCTACCTGTCAAGGATTCCTTCATTTCGTCTTCTAAAGAAACAGAGCCTACATTTCCAGTAACTTCCACTTTACCAGAGTTTGGCGTCAATTCTTCGGTAATCAATTGACATAAAGTGGACTTACCTGATTCATTAAACCCAATAATTCCAATTATTTCTCCTGATTTAAATTCAAAATTCATGCCTTTTAAAGCCCAAA
>JAATGB010000136.1 GCA_015654945.1 Lactobacillales bacterium
TGCTGCTTTGGTCTTTGTTGCCCAAACAATCGATGGTGACTATCTGTTTAGTTCACCTAGTTCAACCCTTGTTATTCCTACTTCCTTACAAAAAAAAGACTGCGAATCATTTGAAAAAACGATCGTCCCCTTTCTATTAGACTATTACCAAGGAAACATCCAATCAACGATTCTACAGCAAGTATAGCTGTCTATTCGGTAAAAAAATTTTCTTCCCTTTACTCAAATCGCTTGTGGACATGAAAACAAAAAACAACTTGTCAGTCCGTGTTATTGAACAAATGAGCAATTTTTCGGATCGTAACTTGAACAAGCGCCTGTTTTGCCAATGATGAACCGTTCTCAAGCCTCTTTCTTTCTCTTTTTAGTTGATTAGTTTCTTCTTTACTACCCTTCTATTTAAGCACACGGCTTCTTACCAATAAATATATTTGTTATTTTAGCAAAAAATAGCCTCACCATTTTGGCAAGACTATCCCATTCATTCACGATGAAAATTTAGATTTCTATTTATTTTTTCTTCTATGCTTCGTAACGACAAACGCCATCAAGATACGTCGCTTCAAGGTCCATTTTGTCATTTAAAATGATGAAGTCAGCTGCACGTCCCTTAGCTATTAGGCCACATGTTTCGTCAATTTTACAGCTAACTGCTGGCACAAGTGTCGCCATCGCAATTGCTTCTTCAGGTGTTGCAATTCCCCACTCTACTACATTTTTAATGGCTTCTTTTAATTTCAAAATACTTCCGGCTAGATTCCCCGTTTGTAAACGAGCAGTACCTTCTTTGACTACAACTGGAAACTCACCTAAATTGTAATCGCCGTCTGGCATCCCACCTGCCATCATACAATCTGTGATCAAGGCAACATGATCTCTGCCGCAAGCATCCATCAAAATATCGGCGGCTTTCGGATGGACATGGTGACCATCACAAATTAATTCCGCAAAAATTTCTCTTAGTGATAGTGCTGCACCTACCATCCCTGGCTCGCGATGGTTAAACCCGCTCATACCATTATATGCATGAACAAATACACTCGCTCCAGCTTCAACCACTTGTTTTGCTTGCTCCAAGGTCGCATCACTATGGCCCAGAGCGACGACAACTCCTTCTTTTGTCACAGCTTCAACAAATTCTGGCGCATGATTGCGTTCAGGTGCCAAAGCAATTTTTTTAATCAAGCCGCTTGCAGCATCTTGCCATTCTTTGAATACAGCTAGATCTGGATCAAAGAAATAATCAGGATTTTGGGCTCCTTTATGTTTTTCGGTAAAGAATGGGCCTTCAAAGTAAATCCCTTGAATCTTCGCACCCTTCACTTCTTGGTAATGATCGCCAATTGTTTGGGCAACATCTTTTAATAATTCTTTCGATGCAGTCAATGTAGTTGGTAGAAAAGAAGTCACGCCGCATGAAAGAAGTCCTTCTGACATCGCTTTGATTCCATCAAAATCATTGTCCATTACATCATGATTCAGATAACCGTGAATATGTGTATCGACCAAGCCTGGTGCGATCCATTTTCCAGTATAATTCACAACTTTAATTTCCCCAGTTGGTTTATTTTTCGTATAGGTACCAAAAACACCCGCTGTAATTTCTAAGTAGCCCGCTTCTTCCACACCACTTTTTAAAAAGAATTTATCTGCATAAATATATGTTTTCATTAATATCCTTCCTCTTTCTTTTTTCTACCTCTAAATTACCTCTATTTGCTTCATAAGTCAAGAATTGGCTTAGACCACTTTGGGTTTATTCTCGTCAATCAAGTAGCCATAAGCGATGTTTTGGACAGCTGTTGCCATCTTAACGTAGTAAGTCGCTTCGTCAATGTTTTCATTGTTTTCTAAAATAATTCCCTTTAATAAAAGCAAGTTGTCAAGATAATAATAACTATTATTTTTCTTTGCCCATTGCATTCCTTGTGTGATTAATTCATCTGCACGTTTTTCTTCTCCAATTTTAATGTAAACACTTGCGCCATTGTAGAAAATCTTCGTCAGCTCATACTCAAATCGAGCAGAAGGAATAGAGTGAAACAGCTTAATACTTTTTTCGAGATACAAAAGTCCTTCTTCTAGCTCATCCATATCTGCTAACACTTTCCCAATACAGCTCATCAACTGAATTTCCATGTCCGTTACATTTTTTTTAACAGGATTATAGGTTAGATCTAACGCTTTTTTTAAATAGCTCACCGCATTTTCAAAATCATTATTTAAATAATAAAGACAACTGCCGTAGTAATAGTAATACCGTTGCATGCTTTCTTTCGAATGTAATTGCTCACTAACGTAATCCTGCTGAACAAGATCAAGGAGACTTTTGTATTGCTTCGTATGAAAATAATAAGACATCAATTCTAACCATTCAATTTTTTCTTCTATATTTCCCTGGTCTCGTCCATTCATCACATAATCAATTGATGTATTTAACCGTTCACATAATTTTTGCATAACAATGATATTGGGAATTTCTTCATTGTTCTCAATTCGACTTAATACGCTTTGTGAACAGATTTTATCTGCAAGCATTTTTTGCGTAAAGTGTTTCTCTTTTCTAATTTTGCGTAAAACATTTCCAAATTTAACCATTCAACCAACTCCCCACTAAGAAATATGCAAATTAACATTTTTTTACTCAACATTATTCTAGACCATTCTTCCGAATATAGCAAACCAATCCCCAAAATACTTAGAGTTTTTTCATTATTTTACTTCTGAAAAAATAGCTCAGCTTCCGCGAAAAATATGGAGCCAAATGTAAAGAATTCACCAATTTACGGTTTCTTCGTTAAAAACTTAGTCAATTTATGGTAAGATAGATTGAATAATATGAACCTGGGGGAATTTTACTATGGGCTTTAGAAGTCAGCTTGCAATTACAGTTGGGAAAACTTCTCAATGGTTTTTACACACTTTTCTTAAAGGAGGCAGCAGTCTTCCCGGTCAATTGGCTTTGAAAATTGATCCAGCAATTCTGGATACCTTAGCGAAAGACTATGAAGTTGTAGTCGTCACAGGGACCAATGGTAAAACCTTGACCACTGCTCTAACTGTTAATATTTTACGTCAAGAATATACCAATGTGTTGACCAATCCGACGGGCGCAAATATGGCTCAAGGGATTGTTTCAACTTTTTTATCGGCCAAACATCACAAGGGTGAAAAGAAATTTGCGATCCTGGAGATTGATGAAGCAAGCCTTGGAAAGGTCACAGAATTTATCACACCCAAACTTTTTTTATTCACAAATATATTTCGTGATCAAATGGATCGCTATGGTGAAATTTATACGACGTATCAACTCATTGTTGACGGTGCTGCAAAAGCGCCCGATGCATTAATTTTGTGCAATGGTGATGCACCCATTTTTAATTCCATCAACACTGTTAACCCACGAAAATTTTATGGCTTTCACCACCAAAAAGACGGAGAACTGATGGCGCACTATAATACGGATGGCGTCTTATGTCCGAACTGCCAACATATTTTACATTATAAAATGATTACTTATAGTAATTTAGGCAACTATTATTGTCCAAATTGTGACTTTGAACGTCCGCCATTAGATTATCAATTAACCGAACTAAAAGCGATGGATAACTTATCGGCGACCTTTACCATTGATGACCATGATTACTCCATCGCCGTTGGTGGCATGTACAATGTCTATAATGCGCTTGCCGCGACTGCAGTTGCTGAATACTATAATGTTACGCCTCAAAAAATTCGTGCTGGGCTTGCCTATGATGAAAAAGTTTTTGGTAGACAAGAAATTATTCCAATTGATGGAAAAAAATGTACACTGGTCCTTGTAAAAAATCCGGTTGGGCTCAATCAAGTGATTGATATGATCGGCCTTGCGCCACAGCCGTTCTCACTTGTTAGCTTACTCAATGCAAACTATGCAGATGGAATTGATGTCAGCTGGATCTGGGATGGCAATCAAGAAGCTTTTGCCAAAATGAATATTCCACAAGTAATCGCTGGTGGTGATCGTCATCAAGATATGGCGCTGCGCTTAAAAGTTGCAGGTATTGAAGAAGAAAAAATAGCAGAAGTCTCTTCTATTGAAGCCGTCATTGACGAAATAAAAGAACTGCCTACTGAAAATGTCTATATCCTCGCAACCTATACAGCTGTCCTGCAATTAAGAAAAGAATTGGCTCATCGTGGCTACATCAAAGGAGGCATGTAAAATGGACACACGTTCACTTTCTGTTTGTCATCTTTACGGAAATTTATTAAATACTTACGGCGACAATGGCAACATGTTACTACTCAACTATCTTGCGCAAAAAATGGGTGTTGCCTTTCATTCAGAAGTCGTGAGCATTCATGAACCTTTCGATCCCGAAAAGTACGATATTGTTTTTTTTGGTGGTGGTCAAGACTATGAGCAACTGATTGTTTCGCAGGATATTCAATCGAAAAAAGAAGCTTTGACTCGCTACATTGAAGAAGAAAAGGTCATGTTGGCAATTTGCGGCGGCTATCAACTATTGGGTCACTATTATATTGGCGCGCATGGGGAAAAGATTTCTGGTATTAGTGCGTTAGATCATTATACATTAAGCCAAGACAACAATCGTTTTATCGGCGATATCGTGATTCACAATGATGAATTTAACGAAACCTATTATGGTTTTGAAAATCATAACGGCCGGACCTTTTTAGGTCAAGATGAACGTCCTCTTGGCAAAGTCACTCAAGGAAAAGGCAACAATGGAGAGGATCAAACCGAAGGCGCTATATACAAAAATGTATTTTGTTCCTATTTCCATGGCCCGATCTTAGCGCGCAATGAACATCTTGCACAGCGCCTATTAGACACTGCTTTGGCCAAAAAATATGGAGAAGTAACCACTATATAAGATGCGTACTTGTACAATTCAAAATACAGTAAAAAAGGACCACAACGTGACTTATCATTGCAGATTCGTGCCTAGTGAAAGCAGCTCTCAGCTGATAAAAAATAAAGAATTTTTTACTTATTCTCTGATAAAAAAGCAGGTAAAACAAGGATGATGCGCCCTTGTTTTACCTGCTTTTTCTATTCAGACTTATTTTCCTATTTTTCGTTTCCCGGTTCTGAAGCAATGATTTGCATTTTTCCTTCTAGTTGCCATTCGGTTACTTCATTCGGCAAAATAAAGTGAGTTCCCTTCGCGATTTCATATTTTTGCTTATCCACAATCAAGTTGCCCGCTCCTGCAATCACACTTACCAGCGTATACGGTGCTTGCGCTTTTAGATTAAGAATTCCTGCGACGTTCCATTCATAGACCGTAAAAAATGGCGTTGAAACAAAGGTCGTCACACTAGAATTTCCTTGGTAGATTTCTTTAATCGCTAACTCTGGATCCTTATGCGGAATAGTCGTAACGTCCACAGATTGTTGAATATGCAATTCTCTGGTTTTTCCTTGATCGTCTTTGCGGTCATAATCATATACACGATAAGTGGTATCGCTGCTTTGTTGGGTTTCTAAAATCATGATTCCCTTACCAATTGCGTGAATTGTACCACTTGGCACATAGTAGAACTCGCCTTTCTTGACTTTAACTTTTCGCAACAAATGATCCCAATCGCCACTTTCAATCATTTCTTGTAATTCAGCTTTTGTTTTGGCGTGATGTCCATAAATAATTTCTGCCCCGGGCTCCGCATCAATAATATACCAGCATTCGGTTTTGCCCAATTCACCTTCATGCTTCAAGCCATAGGCATCATCTGGATGAACTTGTACCGACAATTCATCTTCAGCATCTAAAATCTTAGTCAATAATGGAAAAACCTCACCAGACGCATGGCCAAACAATTCTTTATGATTTGCCCAAAGTTCATCTAATTTATGGCCTTTATAGGTGCCATTCTCAACAGTCGACGTTCCATGCGGATGCGCGCTAATGGCCCAGCATTCGCCAATTTTATCGTTTGGAAGATCATAGTTAAAAACCGTATGTAGGCGATCTCCACCCCAAATTTTTTCTTGAAAAACCGGTTGTAAAAATAGTGGTTCTTGCATAGTAAATAGCCTCCTTATTCTTTCCTCTCTATTATAGCAGATTTCTTATTCAACGCATTTTCTCTTTTAAAAAAATTTCAATTAACTGATCTCTTTCTTTTAAGTAAGCTTCACGATGGTCTACTGGGTGTACACGATTAGAAAGAAAAATAAAGGCTTCTTGGTTGGCAATATCAATCAATAAAAAAGTACCGGTATAGCCTGTGTGAAAAAGAAGAGGCGTTTGATCTTTCAACTCACTTTTCAGATCCCATCCTAAAGAACGTGCGTGTGCTTTCGTTGGCGTCCAGTCTTGTAAAAGCGTTTGGATCGTTGCTTCTTGCAAAAATAATTCACCTGATTCTGTTTTTCCTTTGTTTAAGTACATTTGCACAAATGGAAGTAAATCTGCGACATTCGTAAACAAGCCTGCACTACCACAATGCGCGCCTAACGTATGCGCTTTGGGATCATGTACTTCTCCACGAATCAAGCCCCGCACTGGCTGGTTCTCAGTTGCAACACATTGAGCAGGAGCCAATGGTGGAAAGCCACTGTGTTCCATTTCCAAAGGTTCTAAAACTTCGGTTTGAAATACGTATTGGACCGGTTTTCCATAGAATTTCTCGATCAAAAAACCCAGTAGCAGCATTCCGGTATCTGTGTACGTCACTTTTTCGCCGCGTGCTTCGCCCGATTGCAATTTCAGTAGGGCAGCTTTCAACTCAACTGCCGATAGCTGATCTCTATTCTTAATATAAGGATTAAGGTCTGACGTGTGTGTCAATAAATGACGTAGTGTTACTTTATCATCTGCAAACTCTGGTAAATGCATTACCAATGAATCATCAATTTTTATTTTTTCTTGCTCCACTAACTTCAAAATAAGCGATGTCGTACAGATCACTTTTGTCAAAGAAGCCACATCAAAAAGCAACTGATCCGTTAGCTTTTCTTTATTCGGAATCAGCTGTGCGTACCCATAGGTTTGTGTTTCACGTTGATCTCCTTGGATAAAAGCATAGCTAACTCCGGGTAAGCTTTGCGCCGCGACTAATTGTTTGATATAGCTTTGTGTTTTTGGAAACATTTCCTCACCTAGTTTCTGAAACTTCTCTTCTTTTATAGTAACAAGAAAAAACAGACTGCGAAACTAGTCGACTTTAATTTGTACTATATTTATGAAAAAATTTATCTTTTTTGCTTCTTCCTACTCTTTCTTTAATGTAAATTCAAAACTTTTTTCTAAAAAAAAAACAATACTCGTTTTTACAAGTATTGCACACAGCGAAAATCTAATTATTCTGCTTTAATTGACCTTCTCGAAACAGCCACGACTAATCATTCCATCCATCAAAAAATAAAATTTTTCTTGGTTCATTTCAAATTTAGAATCTGAAAAAATATTGATTGATTTTAGTCCATTCGCCGTTGTAATCGACATTTTTAGGGTCTTTAAATCTTCCGCAATCGTAATTTTTAATTTGTACCCTTGATTACTTTGAGGAGTTGCTTCTAAAGGTCGGATGAGTTGAAAATTCCCTGATGAAGTTTCTGAGAATCCATTATCCTTTAATGTATATTTCTTTGCTTGTGCCCCAATTCTATACTCAATAGGACAGCCTAAGACAGTTGCTTTTTCTTGAAACGCCATTTTATTCACCTCGTCAGTTAGTTTATGCTCTTTTATTATAATCAAAAAAGCGAGAAGAAACTAGGGGTTTTCACGATTCTGTTCCAAATACTTTTTTTCACGCCGACTGGCTGTAAGATTTCCGTATAGGAAGATAGCAATTCCCAACCAAATAAAGCTAAAAGCAAAAAATTGTCCATTGCTATAAGGTTCATGAAAAAGAAATACGGCAAACAGAAGCATCAATGTTGGATTAATATATTGAATGAAGCCTAAAACAATATAAGGAATTCTTTTCGCTGATTCAGCAAATAACAACAATGGAATCGCCGTTACTACACCTGCGCCCATTAATAAGAGATTCGTCGTTGTGCCAAAGGCCATAAAAGCATGTGTTGAAAAACCAAGTAAATAGATCAGTGCAACGGGTAAAACAAAAAAAGTTTCGATTGCAAGACTCGTAAAAGAGCTCAATTGAATTCCTTTTTTAATTAGCCCATAAAAGCCAAATGTAAAGGCCATAATTAAAGAGGCGATCGGTACCACACCTGTTTGAATCACTAACAATAGCACTCCCATCACTGCCATTCCACAAGCAATCATCCCAGTTCTACTTAGACGTTCCTTCAAAAAGACGGTACCCAATAAAACATTGACCAAAGGATTCATGTAATAGCCCAAGCTTGCGTCCGTTACGCGGCCATTATTTACAGAATAAATAAAGGTAAACCAATTAATGGAAATTAAAATCGAAGCAAGAAGCAAGAGAAAAATCTTTTTTGGTTCTTGCTTGAATTGCTGAAATTCTTGATAAAAGGTCCGACCTTTACCGAAAACAAGAATATAAATGAGCACAAAAACAAATGACCAGATAACGCGGTAACACAAAATATCTAAGGAAGACACATTGTGAATAAACTTCCAATAAATGGGAATGATGCCCCATAATACATACGCCGATATGCCAAACCAAACTCCCTTTTGCTTTTCGCTCATTGACTTCACTCCTATTTTTTAAGTTGATGGACTGTTTTCACTAAACAATTCGCAAATTCCTCAATTTCTGTTCTAGTGGTCATTGCACCATAGCTGATTCGAATGGACTCTTTTAATGCAGCCGAGTCTGCTCCATAAATCGCTGTCAAAACATGTGAAGGCTCCACACTACCTGCTGTACAGGCAGAGCCCGTCGAAATTGCAATTCCTTGCAGATCTAAATTTAACAATAAAATATCATTGGGAATATCTTGCAACCACAAATTTAGCACATGCGGAAGTGAATTCTGTGGATTGCCATTGATTTGATAGGCAATTTCTGCTGCCGCTAATTTTTGCAAAATTACTGCCGTAAATTGTTGGTAGTCTGCTTTATGTTGCGCTTTCTTTTTCTCTGTAAGAATTTCCACCGCTTGTTGGAATCCCAAAATACCGGGAATATTTTCCGTTCCAGGTCGGCGTTTTTCTTCTTGCTCCCCACCATGAAGCAGGCTAGGTAAAAGGATGCCTTCTTTGAGATAGAAAAAACCCGTTCCTTTTGGTCCATTTATTTTGTGTCCTGACGTTGTCAAAAAATCGACACCTAACTCTATGACGTCAAGATTTTCAATTCCATACGCTTGAACCGCATCGGTGTGAAAATAAGCTGAATGATCTCGCAAAAGCGCGCCAATTTCTTTAATTGGGAATCGATTACCGGTTTCATTGTTGCCAAACATGATCGAGACTAAAATGGTATCGTCTCGTAAAGCATTCTTAACAGCTTCTACAGCTAAATTTCCATGTTCATCCACTGGTAAATATGTCACTTCAAATCCTTGTGTTTCTAAAAACTCCATCGTATGCAAAACCGCGTGGTGTTCGACTTGGGTCGTAATCAGATGTTTTCCTTCCTTTTTCCGTTGGAAGGCAGTCTGAAGAATCACAGTATTATCGCCCTCTGTTCCACCACTTGTAAAGAAAATTTCGTTTTCTTTTGCATGAATACTCGCGGCGATCGTTGCTCTTGCTTGTTCCAGTTTTCCTTTGGCTTGTCGCCCAAATTGATGAATACTTGAGGGATTCCCATAAGTCGAGTTCATTGCATCTACCATTTTTTCGATAACGTCTGGGTGCATCGGTGTTGTGGCTGCATTATCTAAATAAATCTTCATTTTTTCCGCTTCTTTCTGTAAAATTCCACTAATTTGCTAAAATATGTTTACATTATAGCTTATTTTTCTCGATAGAAAAAGAAAACTAGCCTTCTAAGCAGAGACTATTTTTTATTTATTGATAAAAAATAAAAGAGTAGGTTATCTATTGGTTAGATTTCCCACTCTTTTACTGCATATCTGATTTTGTTTTTTTATTCAACTTGTTCCAATCTCCCGCCGCATACATATGCTATTTTTTTTGCTGATGCTTTGTTGTCATACTGCTTAGCTTGATGGACATTCGCCGTTCGCGTTCCTTTACGGGTAACATAACCATTTAAGACTCTGATTACATACATAGACTTTTCCTCCTTTCTTCTTACTCTCTTTATCATAGTCTCTCTATTCGCTAATTTCAACCAGTTTCCACAAATAACACATGAATTTAAAATTTGTTAAACAATTTTACCTTTTTTTAACAAAAAAAAATCTTTCTCACATACATGACAAAGATTCTTCTTCTTTCGTTTAAAATTCTTCATAAAATGCTGGATCTTGATTGGCAATTCGCCCTTTTTCTTTGGTTAATGTTCCAATTAGCTTCAGATCTTCCTCGCTAATTTCAAAATCAAAAATGGCAAGATTTTCTTGTTGTCTTTCTTTTGAAGAAGATTTTGGAATTGTTAAAACACCTAACTGTGTTTGCCATCTTAACACAATTTGCGGTACGCTTCGGCCATATTTATCTGCAATTTTCTGCAATAACGGTTCTGCTAAAATTCCTTTGCCTCTTCCCAATGGGCTCCATGCCTCTGTAATAATTCCCTTCGCGGTATCAAACGTACGCTGTTCCTCTTGGTTAAAGTAAGGATGCAGTTCGATTTGATTCACCGCTGGCAACACACCTGTTTCTTTTTCCAGTTTTTCAATATGCTCCGGTAAAAAGTTACTAACCCCAATTGAACGAACGAGGCCGGCTTTTTGTGCATCAATTAATGCTTGCCATGCCTCGACATACAGATTTTGTTTGGGATTGGGCCAATGGATTAAATACAAATCAATATAATCTAAGCCGAAACGATAGACAGATTCTTGAATGGTTTGCTTCGCTTCGTTGTAGCTTTGATGTCTGCCAGGTAGCTTTGAAGCAATTTGTAAATGTGCACGTGGTACGCTTGTTTCGCGAATGGCTTTGCCCACTGTGCCTTCATTTTCATAATTAAACGCTGAATCTAGTAAACGATAGCCTGCATCAATTGCTTGAAGGATCGTTTGCACGCCTACTTGACCATTCAAACTATACGTACCAAAACCAATTGTTGGTACTTTTACACCATCATTTAATGTCATTATTGGTACCTGATTACTCATCCAATTTCCTCCTTCACCTTCTAGTTAAGTATAAAGCTTTTTCGGTAATTTTTAAAATAATCAGTTTTTATTTCTGGCGATCTCGCTTATTAATCGGTAGAATTGACGAAGGCCACTTGTTTACACAAGTGACCTTCTAACTAAAAATAAATATTTATAAAGCGTTTTTTCATTAAACAGCTAGTTGTACTACACAACTCGTTTCTCATTTATACAACACGAACCCATCCTGCTTTCGTGTCCTTGCAGCTCTTTAACTGCTCCAGTGGGAATAAACTTCTAAAAAACTAAATTGGATAATCTTCATACTCATTTCTAATACCCAATAAGTATAACATAATTTTCAGAAATGCACCAATCCAACAAATATGCTATAATAATAAGAAGAAAGAAGGGATTTATATGGCCCAATTTAACAGTCGCTTTACACATGAACCAGAACCATCGGACTTAGGCGAAACTTTTTTGGTGGGAACAAAAGTATTTTTTAAGCTTAACGGTTCGATTGAAAGTGGTTTTGTCACAAAACAATTGGGAAATGCCGCAATTGTTGATCTTGCTCCTTCCGACTCCAATGGAAAATTGCTAACGCATGTGAATGGTCACGTCGTGGTTAGCTACCAAGAGTTGCATACGCACTATTAATTTTTATTACGTAGATGAAATTCCTAAAAATGAACTTCCTTTGATTCTTTCGATTTTTAGCTATTTTAGGCATTATTATTCCCGTTAAAGCTAGACAACACGTTGTCTGGTTTTTTTGTGCGGATTGCTAAAATTATGTTTGTCTTTTGGTCAATAGCAAGACACTTCTTTTAGAAAAATAGCTTGGCTTTACGATTTGATTAACGAGATTTATCGTTTGGTAAGCGATTCTTGGTACAAATCTCCCCATTCGCAAATGGCTTGAACAGTGGTCGAAAGACGTTGACCAATCTCAGTTAATTGATACTCCACTTTTGGTGGAACCACAGGGTAAATCGTTCTTTTTATAATTTGGTCTCGCTCAAGCTCTCGTAGTTGCCGAATTAACATCCGTTGATTCACATCTGGAAGAAGCTTTTCTAAATCGCTCAATCTCAAGGTTTTCTCTCTCAAAAAATGCCAAATAATAGCAACTTTATATTTTCCTCCAATGACATATAGAGCAAGATCTTTGGTTGTATTGAATTCTTTTTCATTGTATTCAAACATTTTTTTATCCTTTCAGTGACATATTTGTCAGTATTGCCATTATATAGTGTATAGGATACACTCTTACTTGTAAAGATAAAAAAGACGAAACCGAAAGAAGGAATGTTTTATGAAGAGTCGAGCAGCTGTCGCTTTTGAACCGGGGAAACCGTTGGAAATTGTGGAGATTGATGTTGCAGAACCCAAAGCGAAAGAAGTTATGGTGAAAATCCTCTATACTTCTGTCTGTCATACAGATGCCTTTACCTTATCAGGAAATGATCCTGAAGGTGTCTTTCCAGCAGTTTTAGGCCATGAAGGCGCTGGTGTCGTCGTTTCAATTGGTCAAGGTGTAACTTCCGTAAAACCTGGAGATCACGTGATTCCTTTGTACACCGCAGAATGTGGCGAATGTGAATTCTGTTTATCTGGAAAAACAAATTTGTGTTCTGCTGTCAGAGAAACACAAGGGAAAGGCTTAATGCCAGACAACACAACCCGTTTTTCTTATAACGGTGAACCCATCTACCACTATATGGGAACAAGCACGTTTAGTGAATATACAGTCGTAAACGAAATCAATTTAGTCAAAATTGATGAACAGGCACCTTTAGATAAAGTCGCCTTATTTGGCTGTGGAGTTACGACAGGCTTAGGCGCTGTTGAAAATACAGCGAAAGTCGAAGCAGGTGCTACTGCGGCAGTCTTCGGTCTTGGTGCCATTGGTTTGGCCGTCATTCAAGGCTTGAAAAAAGCACAGGCGAAACGGATTATCGCAGTTGATTTAAATCCTGATAAATGGGCGCTAGCAAAAAAAATGGGTGCCACAGATTTTCTGAATCCGAAAGATTATCCGCAACCGATTCAAGAAGTACTAATTGATATGACCAATGGCGGCGTCGATTACAGTTTTGAATGTATTGGCAATGTCGAAGTCATGAAAGCTGCATTAGAAGCCTGTCACAAGGGCTGGGGGGAAAGTATTATTATTGGAGTTGCTGGAGCAGGCCAAGAAATTCATACGCGTCCGTTCCAATTGGTCACTGGTCGTGTGTGGCGAGGTTCTGCATTTGGTGGAGTCAAGGGAAGAAGCCAATTACCTGGAATGGTCAAAGACTTCATGCACGGTGAAATAGATTTAGATTCCTTTATTTCTGGGCATTTGGCTTTTACCGAAATCAACAAAGCATTTGACTTGCTGCATGCGGGTGAATCGATTCGAACGATTCTGACTTATGGTGAGTAGGATGACAGTTGAACTAATTGGAACTCATCAACTATTCGGTGGTGAACAAAGAAAGTATCGCCATTTTTCAGAAGTTTTGCACAGCGAGATGACGTTTAGCCTCTTTTTGCCGCAAGCAAAGCCAGAAATCCCCTTATCCCTTGTTTGGTGGTTATCCGGATTGACTTGTACTGATGATAATTTCAGCCAAAAAGGAGCGTTTCAAAAATATGCAACAGAAAATCAGCTTGCTTTCGTGATACCTGATACTTCTCCACGAGGAAGCGCGATCCCTGATGTTGACGCTTGGGACTTAGGCCAAGGGGCAAGTTTCTACCTGAATGCTACTCAAGAACCATGGAAGCAAAATTATCAGATGTATACGTATATCACAGAAGAACTTACACAAATTATTTTTCGTTTGCTGCCTCATTTATCAGGAAAAGAAAGTATCATGGGGCATTCAATGGGTGGTCATGGTGCGCTGATGATCGGGCTTAAGAATCCCCAACGCTTCACTTCAATCTCTGCCTTTGCGCCGATTTCAAATCCAAGCAAGACTCCTTGGGGGAAAAAAGCCTTTAGCTCCTATTTAGGTACAGATAAAAAGAGTTGGAAAAGTTGGGATGCGACCGAATTGTTAGCACAGAGTTCCGTTGTTCCGCCGATTTATATCACACAAGGGACCGCTGATGAATTTTATGGAGAACAATTGGTCGAGCACGCCTTTTTATCGGCAGCCAAAACGAAGCAACAGCAGGTAACATATCAAAAGGCAATCGGCTATGACCACAGTTACTTTACAATCGCGACTTTTATCGAAGACCACTTAAAGTTTCATAGCAAACACTTGCTACATTAATAGAAGCGTAATTGCCAGCAATATTCGCGTAAAACTTGTTCCCAAAATAGCGATAGAAAGAAGGAGTTCCTTATGACAGAAATTTCACTCCATCCAAGAATTGATCATCCTTACCACTATGAAGAAGAGGAAGCATTTTCAGGAGGCGTTTTACGTTGCTTATGTCAAACTGATCCGGTAGAAGTTGCTGTCCATGCACAAACCGCGCATAATCACGCTTGCGGCTGCTCAAAATGTTGGAAACCCCAAGGAGCCATTTTCTCCTTAGTTGCTGTGGTTGATCGAAACCAAGTTGAGGTTATCAAAAATGAACAAAAATTAATGATTGTGGACGAAAACGCAGCGATTCAACGGCATGCATGTCAAGAATGTGGCGCACATTTATTTGGGAGAATCGAAAACAAAGATCACGCATTTTATGGATTGGACTTTATCCATACTGAGCTATCCGCTCAAACAGGCTGGTCAGCTCCTGAATTTGCCGGTTTTGTTTCTTCTGTTATCGAAACTGGAACGCCCGCCTCTAAAATGACTACGATCCGTAAGCAACTAAAGCAAGCTGGTTTAACACCCTTTGATTGCCTATCTCCAGAATTAATGGATATCCTTTCCATTCAGGCAGCCAAGTTAAGCGGCAACTATGTTGAATAAATGTAAATAAATAGCATTTCAAGGACGAATAAAAATAGGACGGCAAGCCGGCCTATTTTTTTATTCTATACAATAAATAACCAATTCCCAGATAAATCACTGAAAATCCGAGTAAGGCACCTGCTACATGCAACCAACCGCCCATAATCGCTGGATCAAAAAAAGGATACGGATAGTTACTGCCAGCAAAGACTGGTTGACCAAAATGGCCGCGTACCAAGATAACACAAATATACAGCACTGGAATTATGCACCAACGGACAAAATCATAGGACTTATAGCTGCCCTTTGGATCAAACAAAAAATAATCGATTAGACACAAAATGGGTATTATACCATGAACAATCAAATTACTTGGAACAAGTAATGGCAAAATACTTCCATATGTTTTTAGCGCCAGCGGAACCAAAATGAACCAATTCAGAATTCCTGTTAATAAAATGGGCAGCAATAAAAAACCTTTCACGCGCAGGCTCTTCTTGTTTTCTCTAAATCCAAAAACGATGTAGTAAAATAAAATGGCCAGATTGCTTTCGACTGTGAAAAACCAAAAAATATTTAAATCATACTGAGCAATTCCAGCTCTTACATGTTCATACAAACCGCCTAACGACAAAATAACGATAAGTGTTTTATATACAAGACTGATTCTGGATTTTTTTTCCGACAATATAAACCGCTCCTATTCTTTCTTTTTTATGAGTAAAGCGATTGCTCCAAGAGTAATCGTTCCACAATTTGACTGTTATCGATCACTAAGATCTTTTTCCGTTTCAAATAATTGCTGAATTGTGGTAAAAAGGAAGTCGCTTTCTGATTTATAAATAACTTATACCTTGTTTTTTTAGTTTTTACCACCAGAAAAAAAGGATCTCTTTGGAAATCAACGAGGGACACTCTTTCACGAACCTCATACACAAGCTCAACCGAATAAATATCCGCATAATTTATAAAGATTTCAGCTTGCTGATTTCTCAATAATTGTAAACATTTTAAACCATTATTTTTTGCATACTCTTTTTTGCGGATTCCTTTATTTTCAATTACCCAGTAATCAGTAAACACCGTTGGAAAAACTTGAACGATTCCAAAGAGAAATACAAATAGAAAAAGCCCGAGAGGTTGATAGCCAAATCCTGTCAATAGAAGGCTGATAAACGTCCAAGCCAATAAAAAGGTCACCCCTTTTCTCACGTTATATTTAGCGCCGACAACAAAAGGTTTTTTAAAGAAGGGACTGCCTTGAACTAATTCATCCAGAGATAAATTAAAAAGATCAGCTAAGGAAACTAAATTATCAATAGAAGGAATTGCTCGTCCCTTTTCCCATTTTGAAACAGCCTGAACAGTCACGAACAATTCAGTAGCTACTTGTGCTTGTGTAAGTTTATTTTTTTTACGATAAATTTTTAAAAGATCCTGCATTAACATTGACCTCACCACCTTTCTTGATCAGCATACAATTTTCTTTGATAAAAAACAATCAACTGCTGGTTGATGGTGCTGCTGTGCTTATTTACAGTTTTCTCTTAAAGGAAAAATAAGCTAGAAAGTTATGTTGCGTATAACCGATCAAAAACAAAAAAAGAGAATGCGCACTCCGTCTTCTAAACGTCCGAAGACGCCGACAGAATACCATTCTCGTGGGTTTGGCACCCAATGGGCCGTGAGGGGCTCGAACCCGCGACCCGCTGATTAAGAGTCAGCTGCTCTACCAACTGAGCTAACGGCCCATATTAAAAAACATCACAAAAGTAATTCTATCATGTATTTAAAAAAAAGCAAGCTGCTTTTTCGTTTTTTTATGATTTATTTACTTCTTATTTTAATAATCACTTTTTCAGTTTTTTTACTAGTCACTTGGCAAATTTTTTAGTACACTAGTAACATTAATAAGATCATAAAGAAAGAAGGAGATTTACGGATGGAGAAACACACGATTGCCCCTTTTCGTGTGGATCATGTTGGAAGTTTCTTGCGCCCTGATGTTATCAAAAAAGCGCGCCAAGAAGTGGCAAACGGGACCCTAGCGAAAACAGATTTGAGAAAAATAGAAGATGCAGAAATTACAAAGTTAGTTCAAAAACAAAAAGAACTCGGTTTGCATGGAATTACAGACGGAGAATTTCGTCGTGGCTGGTGGCACATTGATTTTTTAGAGCATTTAACCGGGGTGGAAGGCTATGTCCCAGATACTGGTTACAACCAAGCATTTAAAGGCACACATGCCCCTTCTTATAACATTCGCGTAATTGACAAAGTTGCTTTCAACCCAGCTCATCCCTTTCTTGAAGATTTCAAGTTTTTAAAGGAAGCCGTAGGAGAAGACTCACATTTCATCGCAAAAGCCACGATTCCTAGTCCCAATATGCTCTTACGCCAAGAGTTATTAAGTAATTTTGAAAACCAAACCATCGCAACGATTTATCCAGAGATTGAGGAATTTTATCAAGATTTGGCCAAAACCTATCAAGATGCGATTCAGGCTTTTTATCAACTTGGCTGTCGTTATCTACAATTTGACGATACCAATTGGGCTTTTCTAGCAGACGAAACCAAACGTAACGACTTACTAGCGCATGCGATTGATCCAGATCAGATCACACAGATTTGTACAGAAATTATCAATCAAGCGTTGAAAAATAAACCGGCTGATATGGTGATTACCACCCATATTTGTCGCGGAAATTTTGCTTCTTCTTGGATTTTTTCTGGTGGCTATGCGCCGATTGCTAAAAACCTTTTCCAAACGAACTATGATGGATTCTTTTTAGAATATGATTCAGATAGATCAGGTGATTTTGAACCATTACGTTATTGGCAAAATAATGGGAGCAAAGTGGTCTTGGGCCTAATAACTTCGAAAACACCAGCGCTAGAAAATCAAGAAAATGTAATACAACGGATTCAGGAAGCAACAGCCTACATTCCGCTTGAAAATCTTGCGCTTAGTCCACAATGTGGTTTTGCTTCAACAGAAGAAGGCAATAAACTAACTGAAACGGAACAATGGGCAAAAATTGATTTGATCCAGACAATTGCCGAAAAAGTTTGGAACGACGTAGATTAATGAGAATGAAGTAAAAAATAAA
>JAATGB010000121.1 GCA_015654945.1 Lactobacillales bacterium
GCGTGCATTAATCGAAGAATTTGACGTGCGGACAACGGACGAATTGGTTTCTGCAAAATCTTTGTCTGGCGGAAATCAGCAGAAAGCGATTATTGCCCGTGAAATTGATCGCGATCCTGATCTACTCGTCGTGGCACAGCCGACTCGCGGCTTAGATGTGGGCGCAATTGAGTATATCCATAAGCGATTAATTGAACAACGAGATCACGGCAAAGGTGTTTTGCTTGTGAGTTTTGAACTGGATGAAATTTTAAATCTTTCCGATCGGATTGCGGTCATGTATGAAGGCAATATTGTGGGCGTGGTTGATCCGCAAGAAACAAGTGAACAAGAATTAGGTTTGCTTATGGCTGGCGTTCCATTATACCAAGCGAGAGAGGAACAGAAAGAAACGAAAGAAGGGGCTGTGTTAGGTGAGTAAAAGAAGTACATTTATAAAAAGTCTAGCAGTTCCAGTGATTTCTGTACTAGCTGGCTTGTTACTCGGTGCAATGATTATGTTAGCGTTTGGTTATGACCCTGTGGAAGGCTATAATGCGATGTTAATTGGTGCTTTTGGTCGTTCGTATAATGTCGGGGAAGTTTTTCGGTTGGCAACACCATTGATTTTAACGGGGCTAGGTTTTTCCGTTGCGAGTAGAGCTGGTTTGTTTAATATTGGTTTGTCCGGTCAGGCCTTGTGTGGCTGGATTGCCTCGATTTGGCTAGCAATGACCTTTCCCGATGTGCCTAAAATTCTATTGGTGCCAATGTGTATTATTGCGGGGGCTGTAGCAGGAGCTTTCTGGGCTGGGATTGCCGGTTTTTTACGCGCGCAATTCGGTACAAGTGAAGTGATCGTGACGATCATGATGAATTATATTATTTTGTATATTAGTAATTACTTAGTTCGTAGTGTTTTAACAAAAAATGCGGATGCAACCACACAGATTTCTGCAAATGCTTCTCTTAGAGCCAATTTTTTGTATGAATTATCCGGACATTCTCGTTTAAATATGGGAATTTTTCTTGCATTAGCTATGCTTGTGGTTGTCTGGGTATTGATGAAGCGCACCACAACCGGATTTGAAATCCGTTCAGTTGGAATAAATCCTTTTGCTTCCGAATATGCTGGGATGAGTGCGAAGAAAAATATTGTTTTGGCAATGTTGATTTCTGGTGCACTTGCGGGAATGGCAGGTGTTGTGGAGGGATTAGGTACTTTCCAAAATTTATATATTCTTAATTCTTCTTTGGAAATTGGCTTTGATGGCATGGCGGTTTCGCTCCTTGGTGGGGGCAATCCGATTGGAATTCTTCTTTCAGCCGTTCTGTTTGGTATTTTAAAAATTGGTGGCTTAAAAATGCCGAGTGTGGGTATTCCGAAAGAAATCGTTGAAATTGTGATTGCGGCAATTATCTTCTTTATCGGTATTAGTTATGCGATTCGTTTCCTTTTAGATAAAATAGCGGTTTCGAAAAAAGCACCGAAGAAAGGGGAGGTGTAAGAATGGTAGAGGTCTTATCCATTATCGTTTCTTCTGCTTTAGTTTATTCGGCTCCCTTGATCTTTACCGCTTTAGGTGGAACCTTTTCAGAACGAAGCGGAGTTGTAAACGTTGGTTTGGAAGGGATTATGACGGTGGGCGCGTTTAGTGCGACAGTGTTTAATTTATTTACAGCCAGTACTTTTGGTAGCTGGACACCTTGGTTGTCTTTGCTATTTGGCGGATTAATTGGTGTTGTTTTTTCACTGATTCATGCGGTTGCGACAGTCAATTTACGTGCAGATCATATTGTAAGTGGGACAGTGGTGAACTTAATGGCTCCCGGATTAACGATTTTCTTAACGAAAATGATTTTTGATGGGCATGGACAATCTGATTTAATCAAAGAACGCTTTGGGAAATTCAGCTTTCCATTTTTGAAAGATATCCCGATTATTGGGGAGATTTTCTTTAAAGATACTTCGGCACCAGCATATGTGGCAATTTTAGTGGCAGTTATTGCCTACTTCATTATTTTTAAAACAAAATTTGGTCTGCGTTTACGATCTGTTGGTGAAAATCCACAAGCGGCAGACACGTTGGGAATTAATGTCTATGGCATGAAGTATGCAGGCGTGCTGATCTCTGGTTTGTTAGGCGGTATTGGCGGAGCAGTCGTAGTGCAATCTATTTCAGGACAATTCTCAGTTTCCACAATAGCAGGTCAAGGTTTTATCTCAATGGCTGCGATGATCTTCGGTAAATGGAACCCGATCTATGTGATGGGAGCAGCGATTTTCTTCGGGTTATCCCAAAGTTTGGCAGTGATTGGGAACACAATTCCATTGATTAATCAACTTGAACCAGTCTGGCTACAAGTCGCACCTTATGTTTTGACGCTTCTTGTACTTGTGCTCTTTATTGGACGTTCACAAGGTCCGAAAGCCAATGGGCAAGTTTACGTGAAATCAAAATAATTTATTTGTTAATGAAAAAGAAATAAAGTAAACAAAACGACCTTGCAAAGTAAATATTTGCAAGGTCGTTTTTTTTATCTATGTTTTTTAGAACGAATAGGGATGAATCAATGAATTTTAGGTAGCTCCATCGTTTAATAAACGAATAATTTTAGTTTTCGAAAGAATAGCGCTGTTATTTGACTGTGAGATTATTTTTAACATAAAAATGAAAAGCTAGAAGTTTTATGCGCTGTCCTACGAGTTACTTATAGGCGGATGCTTGCTAAAATAAAGGATAATTATATAAATATAGATTCTTTTTTATAAGATGCATTTTCTATCTAAACAGGCTCATTATCCTATGATAACAACGGTTATATTAAAAACGAAATTAAAAAAATAGGTTTTTTGTATTGACGTACGTTTTCGAGTACGCTACAATGAAACAATGCTCAATGAGAGGCAGGGATAGAATGGAAGTTGTGACACCGACGAATGCGCGGAAAAATTTATACAGTATTATTAAATCAGTGGTATCAAATAATGAACCTATTGAGATTGCAAATTCGAAAGATAATCATGGCAATGTGGTCTTGATTAGCAAAGAAGATTGGGAAGCCATTCAAGAAACCTTATATCTCAAAAATACTCACGTATTGGATCAAATTACGTCTCACGAGGCGGAAGAAACCGAAGAGTTAGGTGAAGTTAAATGGGATATCATATAAGAATCAAGAAAAACGCGAAAAGGGATTTCGTTCATTTGAAAAATGAGAATTTGCATAAAAAATTTGACTTTTTAGTGGCTATTTTGCGAGAAGATCCTTTCCAAAAAGGAAGCATCTATAAAAAGCTAGTGGGTTTTTCTCTCTATTCAAGAAGACTGACGATCAAACACCGACTTGTATATCGTGTTTTTGAAGAAACAAAGACTGTGATCA
>JAATGB010000159.1 GCA_015654945.1 Lactobacillales bacterium
CTCAGTCCCTTGAAACACGAATAAACGGTGGGACAGAAGCAACTCTTTCGGAAATAAGCCGAAATTTACCCAAAATTTGAGGAACAATTTTCGGAAATCCCTTCTTATTTCTCAGAGTTAAACACTTCTGTCCCAACCTCTTTTTATTCTATTGATTTATTTCTATTAATTTGTTCACAAATATTTTAAAAACTGTTCAATCAATGCTTCTAAGGAATCACTTTCCAAGACTTCTTTCATAATTTTTGGATCCATTAGCTTCGTAACAATACTATCAAAAACGTTAAAAAAAATGGCTCTTTCTTCTTTTTTAATTGCGAAGAGCAACACCAAATTCACTTTATTGTACTCATCCCATTGGATGCCTTTTTCTGAAATCATGATTGCCATCGTCGTTTTTTTCGCATCCATATTCAAGGAATGTGGCACAGCCACTTTTCCAAAGGCCGTTGAAGATTGTGATTCTCGATCGTTAACATCACTAAAATAATTTGGATGAACATACCCTTTTTCAATTAAGCAATTACTCATAAATTGAATGACTGTTTCTTTTGAAATTCCTTGCTGTTCTTTAAAAAAAAGTTCTTTTTCAGTTAATTGAGATAAATGTTCGCGTAAATAATCTCTTCTTTTAAGCACTTTATTTTTTTCAATTGCTTTTTTAATTGTGATTCCATCATTTTTCGTATAAAAAGGCGTGATTTGCACTTCATAAAGCGACGTGTTATAGAAAAAAGCTCCTACATTAATCAAAAAATCATTACGCGTCACATCAATTTCTTCCACAGAAGAAACAATTTGATTGATCACTAAATCTTGATTAAATTCTTTTTCAATTTTATCAATTAACTCATGACTATAATCATAATAATTAGGCAGGAACAGCACACATTTTATCCGATTATTCAAATAATCATTTTCACCCATAATACTTCCAATATGCAAAGCTAAAAAAGTCATTTCATCTTCTCCAATTTTTTGATCGGTGAATTTTGAAATTGTATTCCCTAACTCAACTGCATGTTCAAAAATGAGTGGGCACGTATATTTAATGTGATTGGTTAACGGATTTTTCAGCGAATAACCGCTAGCTAAACGGATCAGCAGGTTTTTTATATGTAGCGAAAATTTAACTAAAAAGCTATTGTTTTCCACATCAAAAAGCTGCCATTTTGACATTTGTGATTTCAATTGCTGGATTAATTCTAGTGTTTTTTGATCTAAAACATGAACCAATTCATCACTCTTGAGCTTCGAATAATCCACCTTGGTCAAGCTGCTTAAAATAATATTAGCTAAAACTTTGCGCTCACTATCTGTGTAGCGTACTGCAAAATTTTGTTCGATTTCATTGGCGATTTTTTCAACCAATGCTAAATCTTTCTGGGAAAATTGACTAATATAGTTGTGCCGATCCGACTGCATAAAATTATGCTGCATGCGATCAATTTCAATCGATATTTCTAGGACCAAATTTAAAAGTGCGTAGTCATTGATGAAATAATTGTAAGCTTCACTAATGTCCCGAATCGTTTGCGCGAGCAGCTTTAAATCAAAAGTCGGAAAAATATTTTTCAGAATCTCAAGATTTAGCAAATTTTTATTAAATTCGCCTGATAAAAGCTTGCTTAGCAGCTTGCGCTTATCTTTTTCCATTCCCTCAATGCCGATTAAATCTTTTTTTTGAACGATAAACAATTGATTTTCGACAACTTTCTCTTTGACCACACCTAAATCGTTGCGAATAGTCTCAATACTAACCGCTAGCTCTTCGCTCACATCATACAAATCGATTTTTTGTGCTTCTGTTTGAAGTAATTTTTTTAAGAGAAACAATACCCGATCAGGCTGTTTTTCTGGTAAAGAAGAAATGCCTTCATTTAATACTTTTTGGGCTTGCTCCCGGTCAACTGTATAGCCTTTGTTCGAAGAATGAATTAATTTGCCGCTGTTCTCATTTATTGCATTAATATAATTTCGGATCGTTTTTGACGAAACATTCAAGTGGTAACTAAGCTCATTTGCCGTTGTTCCCTGCTCCGATCGTAAAAGAATTTGCAGTATTTCTCGATATTTGGCTTCCATATTAGGTCAAATTACTTTAATTCTCCTTCCACTAAACGAAGCCTCTTTTCATATGCTTCAAAAACTTTCAAAAAGGACTCTGTTAATAAAATTTCGCTATTAATCGTCATCATTGTATCTTGCGCATGGGCAAAAAGCAACGAATATTCACTTTTCTTCCCACGTGTTTCTTCCTGAATTTGGTTGGTCTGCACTTTGTGTGCTTCTGTAATTTTTTGATGTGCCGTCTTTAAAGAAGCTTGTGCAGCTGTAATATTAAATTCGGTTAAATACTTGATAGCTTCTAGGTTTTCCTCCCGGGCATCACCTGCATTCAAAATAATACTCATTGCTGCTTGCACAGTTTGATCGATTGATTCATCCATTTCATTTATTCCTTTCGCGTTAGAGATTTCCCATTCGTTTTGATCACGGTTTGATACCATTCATAGCTGTCTTTTTTTATTCGTCGGCCACTGCCTTTCCCTTCGTCATCCAGATCGACATAGATGCAGCCATATCTTTTCTTCATTTCGCCAGAAGAACAGCTGACGATGTCAATCGGTGTCCACAATAAGTAGCCTATTACGTTGGCACCATCCTTTATTGCTTCTTCAATTTGGAGCAAATGCTCTTTTAGATAGGCAATTCGATAGGGATCATGAATCTTCCCGTTTTTAACTTCATCTGTTGCCCCTAGTCCATTTTCAGTGATAAAAAGCGGTACATCTGGGTAACGATCATGGTACGTATTCAAAGCAATTCTTAATCCAATTGGATCTACCTCCCACCCCCACTCACTTGTTTCTAAGTTAGGGTTAGTAGATTTGTCATACATATTATCCAAAGAATCAGTCTGGCTATTGTTCACTTTCGTATAGTAATAACTAAAAGCCAAATAATCCATCGGGTAGTCTGCGAGAATTTGTAACTCGTCCTTGGTCATTTCAATAGTCAGATTGCTTTCTTCAAAATAGCGCAGCGCAGACTGCGGGTATTTTCCCCGCAGCTGAACATCTGGATATAAAAATTGCAATTGATTTTTGCGCATACTGAAAAGCATATCTTCTGGTGAACACGTTGCCGGATACGCAATTTTATCACTAAGCATGGTCCCTATTTTTATGGCTTGATCCATTTCACTTGCCATTTTTTTTACCAAGGCGGAGGCAACAAATTGATGATGTGCGCCTTGATAAATTGCTTGGTATGGATTCGCAAATTCATGGAATTTGATTCCCAAAGAATCGAAATTCGCCATATTAATTTGATTAAAGGTAATCCAGTAACGAACCTCTTTCTGGTAACGTTCGATACACGTTTTCGCAAAAGTCACAAAGAAATCAATCACTTCTTTGCTATTCCAGCCATTATAGTGTTCGACTAAATAAATCGGCATTTCATAATGCGATAAAGTAATAACTGGCTCCATTTTGTTTCGTCTAATTTCCTTGATTAAGTCATCATAATAGTTCAAGGCTTCTGGATTAGGCACTTTTTCAATTCCCGTTGGGTACATAAACGACCAATCAATTGAAGTGCGAAAAGCTTTCAATCCCATTTCACGCATCAATTTCAGATCTTCTTTATAATGAGTAGAAAAATTAATTCCTCTCCTTTTTGAATAATTCGCACCTGGACGTTCAACAAAATCAATTTCACCAAAGCCTTTGCTCATAAATTCCGCACGATCATTGGTATTTGAAGAATGAATCCGAAAATCCGCAATCGAACGTCCTTCCTTGGATGGAAAAAGGCCATCTGCTTGATTCGAAGCAATCGCACCACCCCATAAAAAATTTTTAGCAAACATCTGTGACACTCCTTTACTCTTTAGTCCTCGTCTTCTTCATCGTAGACACCATTTGCCTCATCTGCCAAACATTTATTGTCATAGACTTTAAAGAAGGGATACCAAATGCCCGTGCCAATTGCAAAGACGACAGCGGTTAAGATTACGCCACCAAAGCCAGAAAGGAAAAAGCCTTGTAAAAAGACGGGGCAATACCATAAAGAAAAAACGGCATGTGGGATTGCGACTAGGCCTAATTTTAAAGTGAAATATACGACAGAAACAGAGACAACTCCATTGATCCACATCGGAATCATCAAAATCGGGTTCCACGAAACAGCAGCAAAAACCAGTGGTTCATTAATATTTAAAAGACTTGGTCCAATACATGTTTTTCCAATTGCTTTTAATCGATTGGATTTCGCCCGCAACATCATTAGCGACAACGGCAAGGTTCCCCCACGTCCACCTAACGCGATTAGTCCGAAAACAACTTCATCACAGAAAATATTGACGGCACTGCCTCCCGCTGCAGCATTGGCCGTAATTGCAGCCAACGCAATCGGGGTGATAATCGGCGTAAAGACCCAGCCGCTAATTCCCAATGAATAGAAAATCGTTGGAATCAAGTATAACAGTAGCATTCCTGGAAATGTTTGCGCAACCGCTGTTAAAGGATGAAATACAGCAAGAATTGCATTGTATAAATCAAAGTTCAATTGAATGACAACCAACCAGCCCACAAATACGATAATAAAAATCGGAATTAACGCATCAAACCATTGTTGAATAAATCCCGGCATCGCAGAATCATCTTTAAAGAAACTAATTTGGGCAAAAAAATTCATGACAAATGCTACAAATAAACCTGAAATAATGGCAACAAACATCCCACCAGCACCAAAATAATCAAATTGGTACAGATAACCGCTTTCTAAAATTTGAGGATTCACAATAATCATGAACAGCGCAATACTGGACATGCCCGCAATATATTTTACATTGTCATGTTTTTTATGATGCAAAATAAAATAAGGAATCAAAAAAGACATGAATAACGCAATCAAGCCAAAGGTATAGCTTCGAATAGCGGTTAAATCTGGTAACGCTGTAAGGTAGTTACGAATTACGTTATAGACCGTGATTAACGAACCCACAAGTATCATAGGTAAAATTTTATTGATCGAATCCTGCATCCCTGAAACCCAAGGATTCTGAACGATTTTATCTGTTTTTGGTCCGACAACATTTGTCATCCAATTCATAAATTTTTCCATTATTTTTTCTCCTTTTTAATAAAACGATAGTAAATGATCGAGAGCTGCATTGCCATCAAGCAACGCATAGTACGACTTCTTCATCACAATTACCTTTACCTCTTTGCCTGCTGCTTTTTCGCTAACCTCTGGCTCAATATGTTTCATATGCGGACCAATCATGATCGCATCAACAGCATCAATATAAGAGTCCACTTCACTCGTGCTTCTTGCAAGAACTTTGCAGGTGATTTTTCTTTTTTTCGCTGCTTTGTTCATGCTTGTTGCCATAAATCCGCTTGATGCACCTGAACCACAAACCAATAAAACGTTTAAATCTTTCATCTGACTTCCCTCCAATATTCTTTCTTACGACTTATGTTCTTGTTAAGTATAGTTTTGTAAAACGCTTCCTTCAAATAAATATTTGCCACCTAGGTAGGCAAGTCGAGGTGCTTCCTTGCTGCAAGCACATTATACTCTGAAAAAAATCTGGTTATTTCAATAATACGCAAAAATAAATCCTTCATTCTTGCATGTTTATCTTATAAAAAAACGAACAACAAATCGAACGAGTTTCCCCTACTCATTCGGTTTGTTGTTCTTTCTTATTTAACTAATTCAAAAAATAATTCTGGTTAAGCATCTTTTGAATGACGTGCGCCTATTTGAAAATCTGCCGCATGCTCAAACATATCCTTTACAGTTAGTGGTTCGCTCCCAGTTAGCTTTTGGAAATCCTTGGTGAAGCTAGCCATTTTTCCTAGGCGAATAGCTTGTGCAAAAGTTACCATGCCTTCTGACGAGAAAGGCGCTTCTGAATTTTTTTTAAAAACACCATCTGTTGTCCGCGGAACACCCATCGCAGTGAAAATTTGATAATTTTCCTCATCTGTAATTTCTTTGTACGTGACTTGATTATCTGTTACCTGATTGCCAATCGTAATAAACTCATCGATGGTCAATAATTCTGAACCATTGATATTGAGAATTTGTTTGTGAAGATCCGTTGCAGCGAGTGCATACGCCACCGCCTTAGCACAATCTTTCCGCGAAATATACGCCATTTTTCCGTTACCCTGGCTGTTCATCAAGGCACCCTTGCTTTTGACATAGGTAAAATAATTCGTGATCATGGCTTCCGCATATTGGGAATTGCGTAAGAACACATAATCCAATCCCGCTGCTTGTATGTACGCTTCTGTATATGCATGATCTATTTTTTCAATACTTGGATTTTCAGGATCTGCCGCATTAACCAGCGAGGTATAAATAATTTGCTTCACACCCGCTTTTTTGGCCGCATCCACTACATTTTTATGCGCATTTTGCCGTTTCGCTCCGACAAACGGCATGGAAATTAACGCGAGTTTCGTCCCTCCGGCAAAAGCGGTCGCTAATCCATCAGACTCATTAAAATTAGTAGTCCGGACTTCCACTCCTTGACGGGCATATTTATCTAAAGAAGCTTGGTTATAGCCGCAAAAAAGCAACTGTTTTTTATCAACTAATTGAATAAGATAATCTGCTGCTTGCCCCCCTAAGTTACCATCGACACCGGTTAAAATTAATTTTTCCATTATGAACACTCCATTCACTATTTAATACATTTAGTATATGTGAAAAAATGAGCATTGTATAATACAGAAACGCAATCGCCCATTGCTTTATACAATCGGAGCCGTTTTAATGGTTTTTACAAAGTGATGAACCGCTTCATTGCGACTCTCCTTCAAATAGGCAACGACAATTTCAAAATGGTGGTGGCTATCTTTAATCGGAATCAGACGAATACCTTCGGTTAGCTCCTGCTGGCTATAATTATCCGGAAAGAAACCAATTAAGTTTTCAACACGGATCATGAGTAGCTCCGTTTCAATATCTGCGACTGTTTTCACAATTTGTGGTTGATAGCCATCTTTTATCGCATGCTCACGCATTAATTCGTAAGACTTGCCGATTGCTTCTTGACTCATCATCACCAAAGGATAACGATACAATTCAGCCAACGTAATTTCAGCTTCATGATACAATGGGTGATTTTGGCCGACTGCTGCGCAATAATCCCCGTGATAGACCGGAACCGTAGCAATTTTTGGCTGGTGATAAAATTCCGAATCAAATGCAATCGCAACATCATAAACTTCTTTCAGCAATAGCTCAGAAACGTTTTTTAATAAAACTTTTTCTAAAATTATTTCCGATCCAGTAACTTGTTCTTTATAGCGCGGAATCAGTTCCATCAAACGTTTAATATCCGTTAATGCCGAATATTCAATCCGTAAAACTTGGCTCTGATTGTCGTGGTAAAAGCCCATTTTCATTCTCATCGTTTGGTATTGTTGCCAAATAATTTTGGCTTCTTCATAAAAGAGCATCCCAGCTGAAGTCGGTTCAATTGGCGCTGATTTACGATTGATAAGTTGGAGTTCAAACTCTCTCTCTAATGAAGCAATTTGTTGACTAATCGTTGTTTGAGAAACATAATTTTTTTTGGCTGTTTCTGTAAAATTACGGCATTCGACCAAATCAATAAAATATTTTATTTTTTCCAGATTCATCGTAATCTTGCTCCTTTTTCGCACCCTATAGAAAAATAAGACTGTCTTCCGCTCTCTAATGAAAGGAATATCTCGTCTTATTTTCCATTTTTTAGCTTTTCTTACCTCTTACCGCTTGCGGTACTCCGCTCATATTTTGCCATTTCGCTGATCGATATCTTCTTGGTCGACTTTTGACTTAAACCCAGAAGAAAATTTATCGCTGGGGAAGCTTAAGACAAAGAGAACAATCACCAATAATAAAATAGAAACAGATAGCAATAACGTTTGTAACCCATCACCATGCAGAACCATTAGCTGGCGTAAAATCGCGGTAATACAAATTAAAATCAAATAACGAATCGGAATATGATGATTTTCCTGAATGTAACGAATGACCATCATAATAAATTCAAATAGCATAAAGAACGAAATAATTTCTTGCATCACCTTTGAAAAAAGCTTATCTGTTAAAGGTGACATAATATAAGAAGCAATATCAATAAGATGTTTGCCCATAAATATTAAAATTAAAATCGCCAAAACAACCAACCCAATATCCAAAATCAAATTCATGTACCTTTTCAGTATTTTATTTTTATGCTCCATTTTTCTCCAATCCTTTTACTTATTTTTATTTTCATATAAAAAACATTGCTTCTTCTAAAAATATAGCATTTTAAAGAAGCATTCACAAATAAAAAACTTATAAAATTGCGCAATGGAAAAAATGAATTCGTTTTCCCACTTTTTTAACCGTGCCGAAAGAATTTTTTCCTTTACAAAAAAAAATTAAAAGCGTAATATTGTTAGGTAGCTAACAAATGTGTAAGGAGGTGAATCATTGAAAAAAGATGGTATAGCTTTTGAAATAAGATCTTTATCTAACGAGATTAAACGTTATCTTGACAAAGAAAATCATCCGGGACTGACTGGTGTGCAGCATGGAATTCTCTGCTATATCGGCTTAACGTCTAGGCATAAAGATGTTTTCCAAAAAGATATTGAAATAAAATTTAATATTCGACGGTCAACCGCAACAGGCATTTTACAGTTAATGGAAAAGAATCAGTTTCTCTACCGTGAACCGATTAAAGAAGATGGTCGCCTAAAAAAAATTCAATTAACCGAAAAAGGGCAAACCTCTTTTTTAGAGTTACGTTCTCATTTGAATACACTGGAAGAAACGATCGTCGAGAATGTTTCACCCGATGACTTTGCGATTTTTGTGAAAGTCATGCATCAAATTTCCCAAAATATTACGTGTCCCACTGAACCAAGAAATAAATAATAGAGGTGTCCACATTGAAAAAAATTTTAAGCTGTCTCCAAGAGTATAAGCGATTCTCTTATTTGACCATTATCTGTGTTGTTTGTGAAAGTATCTTAGAAATCTTTATTCCTCTCTGTATGTCTTTAATTATTGATAGGGGAATCACACCACAAAATACATCTGAAATTATTAAATACGGTTTATTCACTGCTCTTTTAGCGATTCTTGCACTGATTATTGGTAGTGCCGCAGGTAAATACGCTGCGATTGCTTCCACAGGATTATCAAAAAACATTCGGAATCGGATGTTTGCGAATGTCCAAGATTTTTCATTCTCTTCGATTGATAAATTTTCGACCTCCAGTCTAGTTACTCGACTAACAACCGATATTACAAATGTTCAGAATGCCTTTCAAATGCTTATTCGAATTATGATTAAGAGTCCGGTTATGCTAATTTCGGCAATTTTCATGACCATTTATATCAACCCATCGATTGCGTTTATTTTTGCAATTGCGGTACCTATCCTTGCAATTGGCTTGTTTTTCATTACCACAAAAGCCCATCCTATTTTTGAAAAAGTTTTTAGAACTTACGATCGACTTAATAATACCGTCCAAGAGGATCTCCATGGGATGCGTGTAGTAAAATCTTATGTTCGTGAAGCTTTTGAAATTACCAAATTCAAAAAAATCTCACAATCGATTTATACAAACTTTACAAAAGCAGAAAAATTACTTGCTTTTAATACGCCCTTAATGCAATTTTCGATGTACTTATGTATGTTGCTCTTGTCTTGGGTTGGTGCACAACTAATTATCGATTCCACCATGACAACGGGTCAGCTTGTCAGCGTCTTTTCGTATACGATGCAAATTCTCATGAGTTTAATGATGCTTTCCATGGTTTTAGTCATGTTTACGATTTCTAGAGCATCCATTGAAAGAATTGGGGAAGTTTTGGATGAAGAAAGCGATTTGAAGAATAACGAAAATCCAATCCAAGCTGTTCCAAACGGCTCCGTTCGTTTTGACAATGTCACATTTAAATATGCTGACTCTGATCAACATGCTGCCTTATCTAACATTAACTTAGAGATTACAGCTGGAGATGTTGTTGGGATTATAGGCGGAACCGGTAGCTCAAAGTCGACCTTAGTCCAACTGATTCCCCGTCTATATGATACAACGGCCGGAACCGTTTCGGTCGGCGATATTGATGTCAAAAATTACGATCTCACAACGCTACGCGATAATGTCGCGATGGTCTTGCAACAAAATGTCTTATTCTCTGGCACCATTAAGGAGAACTTACGCTGGGGAAATCCAGATGCGACTGACGAAGAATTGATTGCGGTCTGCAAACAAGCCCAAGCCCATGATTTTATTCAAGAGTTTGAAAATGGCTATGACACTTATATTGAGCAAGGCGGCTCCAATGTTTCTGGAGGACAAAAGCAACGTCTTTGTATCGCCAGAGCCTTACTAAAAACGCCAAAAATTTTAATTTTGGATGATTCAACAAGTGCTGTAGATACGAAAACCGATTTTCTAATTCGCGAATCCTTGAAAGAAAATTGGCCCAACACAACGGTCTTTATTGTTGCCCAACGAATTTCTTCCGTCGAACATGCGAACAAAATTATCGTGATGGAAAACGGCAAAATTAATGGCTTTGGTACACATGAAGAATTACTCGTGTCTAACACCATCTATCGCGAAATTGATGATTCTCAAAAGAAAGGATTTGGTAACTTTGAAGAAGCAAAATAGTGATTACGGGAAAGTCATGAAACGATTGTTATCCTATATTTTCAAAAAACACAAACTCAGATTTGCCATTGTTTTAGTGACAATTTTACTTAGTGCTGTCGCAACAGTTGCCAGCTCTTTGTTTATCCAAGTATTAATCGATCAATACATTACACCGCTGATTGGAGACAATCATCCAAATTTAAGCGGACTAATGAACGCGTTATTCTTCATGGCAATTATTTACCTAGGCGGTGTTTTTTCCACATTGTGTTATAGCATCGTCATGGTTTTCATTAGCCAAAGTATTCAAAAAGAAATTCGTGATGAGATGTTTACGGCGATGCAAAAGCTGCCAATTAAATATTTTGACACGCATTCTAGTGGCGATATTATGAGCCATTACACCAACGATATTGATACGCTACGCCAAATGCTTTCACAAAGTGTGCCACAATTGTTTTCATCTGTGGTAACCGTAGTAGCAGTCTTTATTGCCATGTTAGTGACAAATTTCCTTTTGACTCTCGTGGTCGTAGTTTGTGCAGTTGCCACCATTATCGTTGTTAAAACCATTGCTTCAAAAAGCTCGGTGCATTTCGTTCGGCAACAAAAATCATTAGGAAAAGTCAATGGTTATATCGAAGAAATCATGAATGGTCAAAAGGTAGTCAAAGTCTTTAATCATGAAACCGAAGCGAAAGAAACAGCAAAAATTCTGAACGAAGAGCTTTTCGAAAACGGCAGCTCCGCTAATAAATTTTCGAATATCTTGATGCCGATCATGGTCAATATTTCTAACTTGCAATATGTATTGATTGCCATTATTGGCGGCTATATGGCAATTGCGGGTGTCGGTAATTTAACCATTGGAATCATCGCTACCTTTTTACAATTAAGTAAAGCTTTCAGCCAACCAATCAATCAAATTTCACAACAACTAAGCTTTGTTATTATGGCAATGGCTGGTGCAGAACGGATTTTTGATCTAATTGATGAAACGCCAGAAGAAGACGATGGCTATGTTACATTAGTCAGTGTCACAAAGGAAAACGATCAATTCATTGAATCTGAAAGCAGAACAGAACTCTGGGCTTGGAGACATCCTCATAGCGATGGAACCGTTACGTATACGGAACTGAAGGGAAATATTGTTTTTGAAAATGTAAACTTTGGCTATAATCCAGATAAAATCGTTCTCCACGATATTTCTCTTTACGCCCATTCTGGTCAAAAGGTTGCTTTTGTTGGTGCTACTGGTGCCGGAAAAACGACGATCACCAATTTGATTAATCGTTTTTATGATATTCAAAGCGGCAAAATTCGCTACGACGGCATTAACATTACCAAAATTAAAAAAGCGGCTTTGAGACGTTCATTAGGAATTGTCTTGCAAGATACCAGTTTATTTACTGGCACGATTATGGAAAACATCCGCTATGGAAAACTAAACGCGACCGACGAAGAAGTCATTGCTGCAGCAAAATTGGCAAACGCCGACAGCTTTATTGAACAGCTTCCACAGGGATATAACACGATGGTATCAGGATCTGGTGATGGCACTAGCTTATCGCAAGGACAACAACAGTTATTAACCATTGCCCGCGCAGCGCTGGCAAATCATCCGGTCATGATATTAGATGAAGCAACCTCCAACATTGACACCCGGACTGAAAAAATCGTCCAAGGTGGGATGGATAAATTAATGGAAGGTCGAACTGTTTTTGTCATTGCTCACCGCCTGTCCACAATCCAAAACTCGGATGTTATTATGGTGCTTGATCATGGCAAGATTGTCGAAAGAGGCGATCATGACAAATTAATTCAAAACAAACAAATTTATTATCAACTTTATACAGGTGCGTTAGAATTAGATTAAAAATAATAAGGATAAAGAGGTTGGGGCAGAAGTGTTTAACTCTGAGAAATAAGAAGGGATTTCCGAAAATTGTTCCTCAAATTTTGGGTAAATTTCGGCTTATTTCCGAAAGAGTTGCTTCTGTCCCACCGTTTATTCGTGTTTCAAGGGACTGAGATATAGCTCAATGAGTGATGTCTCAGTCCCTATTTTTTTATGCTGATCAACTATTTTACCATATAAAAAGACCTCCAAAAGTTAGATTTTTTAGGTCTAACTTTGGGAGATCGGCTCATTCTAAATGGGATGACAGAGTTCTTTTTTAACATAATTTACAAATAGAAACATCATGGTTACTTTAATTTTAACGTTTGACCAACCGAAATTTGTTCATTGCCCAGTTTATTCAACGTTTGAAGCTGCTTAACTGTCAAATTATTCTTTTTGGCAATTGCGTATAACGTATCACCTGATTTTACGGTATAGGTTGCTTCTTTTTGTACAGTTAATGTTTGACCAACTAGAATATTTTCATTACTTAAATTATTCCAGGTTTTCAATTCTGCTACTGTAACATTATATTTTTTAGAAATTTTATACAAAGTGTCCCCAGAAACTACTTTATAGGTTTGATCACTTGTTGTGGTCGCTACTGTTGTTTGTGTACTTTTCGCTGAAGAACTCGTGCTAGTAGAAGAACTAGCAGCAGTACTGGTACCACTTTTAAGAGCTAATTTTTGGCCAACGTAAATCAAGTCGCTCGTCAAATTATTCCAAGTCTTCAAATTCGCCACACTCACACCATTGCTAGTTGCTACTCTATATAAAGTGTCTCCGGATTTTACTGTGTATGTTTGACCCGTCGTACTCGTTGTTGTTGCTAATTTCACTGTGCTAGCTGTGCTGCTACTTGTCGTAGTGCTGGTGCTCGTTGTTGTTGAGCTGCCACCTTTAATCGCCAACTTTTGCCCTACATAAATAATATCTCCGGATAGACTATTCCACGATTTCAAGTTTGCCACACTCACGCCATTGTTAGCGGCAATTCGGTATAAGGTATCTCCCGATGCGACTGTATATGATTTGCTGGTTGCGCTACTTGACGAACTGCTAGTACTACCACTTGTGCTGGTGCTCGTTGTTGTTGAGCTGCCACCTTTAATTGCTAGCTTTTGCCCTACATAAATAATATCTCCGGATAGGCTATTCCACGATTTCAAATTTGCCACACTTACACCATTGTTCGCCGCAATTCGGTAAAGCGTATCTCCTGATACAACTGAATAGGTTTTACTTGTCGTACTCGTTGAAGAGTTACTTGAGCTGCCGCCACTTGTATCTGTATTAGTTGTTGTTGAGCTGCCACCTTTAATCGCTAGCTTTTGCCCCACATAAATAATATCTCCGGATAGGCTATTCCACGATTTCAAATTTGCCACACTTACACCATTGTTCACGGCGATTCGGTATAAGGTATCTCCTGATACGACTGTGTATGTTTTACTCGTTGTTCCGGTTGACGTATCTGTCGTCCCACTCGAGCTACCACCGCTTGTATCTGTATCAACGGTAGAAGGCGTGCCATCCGCTGGTGTATAGTACTGCGTTAAGTTGTTATTTGCAATAATTAAATTTAGTTTTGATGCGTATGATGGATCCGTCGCGTAACGACCTGTCAACCACGCAGTCGCGTCTTTGTATGTTTTGGTGTTGCTCTTCCACGCACCAGAATAATAATAAACACCTGTTTTAAACGAAGTTGTTTTTAACACATGGGCATTATCTTGCAAAGATTGTGCATAGGATGGATATTTTCTAAATTGTGCAACAACTGTTATCCATTTACCGTTTATGTACTCGCTCGTGCTCATGCTAACCGAAGCACCTTGATATGTACCTTTGATACCAAATAAATTATAGTTTGGTGCAGACGAAAGGGAACTTGAACCCCAACCACTTTCTAAAATGGCTTGTGCAATCATTACTGATGCATATAAATCATTCGCAGCTGCCACCGTTTGTGCATTTTTAGCTACTTCTTGTAAAAAGCTGCCAGTAGAGACAGATTGCGTTGCAAGAGCTACTGTTTTACTTGTTAATAGAGTATTTGTATTTACAGTTTGTTCACTTGAGCCTGTATCATTATCATTCGTGTCACTCTCCGCGTCAGCAGTTGTAATGCCTACGGGTAAAACAACGGATGAGACCATTAAAGCAGCGCTCAAAAAAGATGCTTTCTGTCTAAAATAGCCCAGAGAACGTTTATTGTTACGCTGGATAGTCGCTCTATTTAATTTTGCGTTCATTATTTAACCCCCCTTTTTATATTGAACCAGAATTATAGGTTACTTACGATTATACTTGCTTTTTCCTAAATATTAAAGGCTCTTTCTTCATTTCAACAAGATTGTAATTCATTCGTAATAAACACCTGTTCGAAAAAATGAAAAAAATTTCCTTTAGCTACAGAACATTATGTTCAAGTTACAAAGAAAAAAAGCTCTTTATCTCAGAATTTTTGGCTGTATAATCACATGCTAGCATGCGGAAAATCGAATACTATGATATAATTGTGAGAAATTTCTTATTCTATAAAGGTTGGTGATTATCTTTTGAAACATAAGCTTTATTGGCAATACGCAGCAAGTTGCTGCTTGCTCCTTTTTATTTTTTTAGGCTATATCGTTTCGTTTTATCCGGAGCAACTAACAGGGATAAATAACTTCTTCACTTCCCTGGTTCGCTCTGACATGTCTGACACAAAAAATGCCGTTTTTATTTGGATCACGAAGTTTGGAAATGTTGCAACTATTACAGTCATTACAGCTCTTTTCAGTCTATTTCTCTGGAAAATGAATTACTTTATTGAAGCCGTTTGGTTCCTACTAAATGTTGCGGCTATTGCGGGCTTAGGTAATCACGTAATCAAAGCATTTTTTCAAGTACCGCGTCCCGCACTTCATCATCTTGTCACGGCAAAAAATTCAAGCTTTCCAAGTGGTCATGCAATGGCAAGTTTGCTCTGCTATGGAACGATCATTCTTTTGCTTCCTCTTTTCATAAAAAAGAAAAAAGTTTACCGTTCACTTCAAGTAATTCTTGGTATACTTATCCTATGCATCGGCATCAGTCGCATTTATGTGGGCGTTCATTATCCAACAGACGTTCTTGCTGGATTTGCCTTAGGCGCTTCTTGGTTACTTGCTTCTTATCCAATTTATCAAAAACAAAAAGTCGTTTATGCATTTAAAAAGAAAAGAAAAGAAGGATAATCATGCAAAATTTCCCATTTTCAAACGATCCAACGAAAAGATACCACACATGGAATTATGCTCTCCGACAAACATTCAACGAAAAAGTATTTAAAGTCCCTCTTGACGGTGGCTTTGATTGTCCAAATCGTGATGGAACAGTCGCCCACGGTGGTTGCACCTTCTGCAGCGTTTCTGGCTCTGGAGATATGATTGTCGCACCCAAGGATCCATTGCCGATTCAGCTAGAAAAAGGGATCATTCAAATGCACAAAAAATGGCCACATGCACAAAAATATTTAGTCTTTTTTCAAAATTTTACCAATACTCATGCGCCTGTAGCCGTTTTACGCCATCGGTTCGAACAGGTTGTAAATAAAGAAGGTGTCGTTGGGATTTCCATCGCAACACGCCCCGATTGCTTGCCTGACGAAGTGGTCGATTATTTAGCCGAACTGAATCAACGCTTTTATCTTTGGGTGGAATTAGGATTACAGACAACCTTTGAAGCGACTTCAAAAAAAATAAACCGCGCACATGACTACCAAACTTATTTAACAGGCGTTGCCAAGCTAAGAAAACATAATATTCGGGTTTGTACACACTTAATTAACGGACTACCTGGTGAAACTACGGAAATGATGCGCGAAAATGTTCGTAGAACGATCCTTGACTCTGATATTCAAGGAATTAAAATTCATCTTTTGCACCTGATGAAAAACACCAAAATGGTGCGTGATTATGCAAACGGTTCGCTAAAATTGCTGGAAAAAGATGCGTACGTTTCTCTCGTTTGCGATCAATTAGAAATGATTCCACCCGAAATTATTATTCATCGTTTAACCGGAGATTCTCCTTGGGATTCATTAATTGGTCCGATGTGGAGCTTAAAAAAATGGGAAGTTCTGAACGCAATTGATGATGAGCTGAAACGCCGCGACACGTATCAAGGTGCTTACAATATTCGAACTGCGTACAATAAGAAGGTGAGTCAATCATGATCGCAAATGCCTTACAATACAGTCATCATCTTTTAAAAGAACTTGTTCAGCCTGGAGACCATGTTATCGATGCTACCGTTGGTAACGGCTATGACAC
>JAATGB010000138.1 GCA_015654945.1 Lactobacillales bacterium
AAAGTCCGATTCTGGCTTCAAGTAAGTAAAAACGGAACATGTAAAATAACAAAATATGAAGTCTTTAAATAAAAGTAGCAGAAGAACTGAGCTGACCTAGATGGCTAGAAAAATTTTAGAACTATCTGAATTATATTTTAAATGAAAAAACCGTGGACTGAAAAATTAGCTTCAGTCCACGGTTTTATTCTTAGTTATTTTTTTGTTTTTTCTTCTTCTTTATCCGTTTTTACTTTCGGTTTTTCTTGTTTGGGAGTTTCCAATTTATCGGGTTCAATCGCAAATTTGCTAAATAAATCATCTAGGTTATCTTCTTTTTTAAAGGTTAAGCCCATTATATTCACCTCCAGCTATTCTTGTATACCTGTACCTATTGTCATTCTCTCTCTTTTGACTATCAAAGTCAATAATTTGCCGCCAAAAATAAAGCAGGTAAATTGTGTTTCATTTGTTGCAATTTAGTAGACAGATGGATGATTTGACTGTTTTACCAATCTTTTGTAAAGTGGGAACAAGTAAAAAATCGTTTTTTGCCCATAATAATTATGTTAGTTAGATTGTTACTGCGGTTTCTGTGAAAGAATATACGGAAAAGAAAGAAGCGAGAGCAACCAAATGGTAGACCGAAAAAAGGGCAATAAGTTAAATCAGTGAAAATTTTTAAAATAATCGGTATAATAAGGAGAAAGGGAGGTGCAGCTAAATGAATACTTATAATCAGAAGATATATAGCGCTTCTCAATTAGTTGATATTACTTCCGACGAAACATTGCATGATTATCTTTCTGACTGGTTTGTACTTGTGCGAATTTTGATGAAGGCTGTTGAGATGTCTAGCGAAGAGGGATCCTACCAACCATATGATCAAGCTGTGATGGAGGCAAGATTAAAAAAAACATCAGTCTTGGATCAAAACCCGACTTTTTTCTCTTTAAAAGATGGAGCAAATGAATTTTATCTTCAAACAGAAAAAGGAATGATAATGGAAAAAAGCATCATAGAAGAAGCGTGTTATTTCCAAAATGAAACCATTTTAGAAAGTTACTTTACGCAAAGAATGAAAGAAAAGGGTAGCTATGCGTATATGCGTAGCTACGACGAATTTTTACATAATAATTTGGATAATTTAGCGGAACGCTTAGCAATTGAAACACCAGTTGAACAAGAGCAACTGCCTAAAATGTATAATAAAGATAAACAAATTATTGTAGATTGTTCGCGTTTGCCTGGGTATGATTTCGAGTATCAATCGTTGCGTTTTACTTCATGCTGGAAAATGTGGTATAGTGACGCTTATTTTTCTATTATTCCAAAATCTATTTTTACCAGTGCGCAACAAGTCCAGCAAATAACAGAATTAAGTCCAAACCTAGTCTATATTGAACTATATAAACAGCCTTTTTCTTGGAAATTACCAATTAACCAAGGCTATCAGCAGCTATTTAGAGATCAACTAGGCTTTGATCAATTCTCTTGTCAAAATGGGGTTGGAATTTTAAAAGAGCCATATATTGACTACTATTATAGCAATGAAGGAATTCAAACGATTCAATATCAAAATAATAACTTTCAACCAGTGAATAAAAGAGCAGCAACTCATTTTACGACGAGAGAATATTTAAAGGACGGAGAAGAATCCGTATATCGAAATTTTGGTTTTCTCACTTCGGCTGCGTATTTTCCGATGCAGGATGAAATGCATAAGAGTATGTTAAATTATCGTGTGATCAACCCAGAATATATGGTAGATGATGGCTTGCATGCATATGAATTTTATATTCGTCACTTCTTTGACATTCCGTTTGTTGATCAACAATACCAAGAATATTCTGCTAATTTGCGCTTTTATTTGCCAGTAGATTATATTGAACGTGTTCCGCTGGAAAAATTAAAAAAGGTGTTTCCTTCAATAAAATTCAAAAATTTCGAAAAGAAGAAGTTCCTCCTTTCTTTTGAAATGAGCAACGAAAAAAATCATTTAAATGTATTTTTTTTGGATTTTCAATTGCTCGAATTAAATACGGAGGAGGAACGTAAAAAATACAAAACATTTTTTAAAAATAAGGAAATTAGAACATAATAAAGCGAAAAAACAGCTACTAGCTTAAGTAACTGTTTTTTTTATATAAGGAGCGGGAGTATAATGTTCCATTGGCAAGGTCGATGGCTTTTTTAAAATAAAATCACTGATCATTTTACCGATGATTGGCCCAGTGGTTAGACCAGAAGAGCCCAAACCACTGGCGACCAAAAGCGTTTCTTCGTGACTAATTGCTCCGAAAAAAGGTAAAAAATCAGAAGTAAAAGCACGTGTGCCAACTCGAATGTCAGCTTGCTGGTAGTCATAGATAGTTGGAATTAGTGGAGCAATATCATGAAGCATTCCGTTTGCTTTCTTCACATCTGGAGCTAAATCGAATTTTAAATCATTTTCATGTGTCGCACCAATCAGCAGTTTGCCGTCATTGAAGGGAATAATGTCGGCTTTTCCTTGAGGCATAATAACAGGCCAATTATGAGTTGCAAGTGGTGTTTGTAATTCAACTAACTGTCCTTTTTGTGGACGAATATCAACCTCGTAATGTAGTGGTGTGAGCAACGAAGGCAGCCATGCACCTGTTGTAAGAACAATTTGATCAAAAGCTTTAGGCGAAGAAGTGGTTGATTCAATGATCCAAGCATTATTTTGAGGCTGTAAAGAACGAACCTTCTCTTGCTGATATTGACCTCCTAATGTACGAAATTGAGTGATCAAATGAGAAATAAGCGCTTTTCCGTCTACGCGGGCACCTCCACCTATAAAAAGAGCGGATTCTTGCGTGTGAACAACGGGGATTTTTTTTTGGATTTCTTGTGGAGAGAGAAGCGTAATCGCTCCAATTTCTGGTGCTTCATTTTTACGATCAAGTGCAAGCCGGTATAATTTTTCCAATAATTGTGGCTTATTTTTAAAAAGTAGTGTTCCCACTTGTTTATATAAAGCATTTTGCGTGCTTTCTGCAGCTATATCTTTTAGGAAGGTTGGATAAAATTTCGCGCCTTCTTTTGCTAAAGCGTACCAATTTTTGTTTCTTCTTTGTGAAAGCCAAGGAGATATTATACCCGCAGCGGCTGTAGAAGCTTGTCCGATTCCCTCATCAAACAAGGTAACGTCAATCCCTGCTTTTACTAAATAAAAAGCTGTAGTTGCGCCCACAATACCGCCACCGATAACTGCAATTTTCATTTTGATTCCTCCAATTTCATCAATCAGTCTAGTAGGCCTATTTGTTGCAGAAAATCACGTGCAACCGCATGTGCTGATTTTCCATTAACTGCTACTTCATAATTCATTTTTCGCATTTCAGCAGCCGTAATTTTTCCAGC
>JAATGB010000189.1 GCA_015654945.1 Lactobacillales bacterium
AATTTTGCAATAATTGCGCCCTTCCTTTTGAATTCAATAAATTAAATTTTAGCTACGTTTTTTCTCGTTTGGTGAAACTCTTTTTTGGCTTGCTTTGCCCATTTTCCTTTCAGTTGTCCACTAAAGATTGCTTGGCTTCCACCAACTGATAGATCCCCCGCTTTTACCTCGCCTATCCGTCTCTCATATTGCGGCTCTAGTGGCTTTATTGCTGCAATTACTCTGTATATAGTTTTTTAATATCCGTGCTGAAACTTTTGGGAAGCTTTAATGCTTCAGTTAAATAATTTTCAAAGGTTTGAAAATGTTCTTGAATCAAAGAAAATGCATAATTTAAATACTCGGCTTTAACATACAGCATCGTTGCAAGTCTTTCTATTTCTTGTTGATTGACTTTGTGCTGCTTGCGATACGCTTGGATGATTTGGTCATTTTCTGTTTTTCTTTGGATATTTGTTTGTAAATAGTCCTTGTAAATCGCTTCATCTGGTACATTGAGCGCTTTTAAAATAAAAGCAGCTCCAATTCCTGTACGGTCTTTCCCAGCAAAGCAATGGAATAATAAGGGACTTTCATCCGTTAGAATTGATGTTAAAAATTGTTGATATCCTTCTTGAGCTCCTGAAGAAAGAATCAGCTGTTCATAAATTTTCAACATGGCTTCATCAGGATGTGCCGCATGAGTCTCTAAGTCCTCTAAGCTGGCTGTCCGTCCTTTCGCAGATTTCATAACGTTAATATGATGATACACAACTCCTGTTAATTGATCATCTGGCCTTTCAGCAACTTCTTTCTCACTACGAAAGTCAAAAATTCGTTTCACATCATATTTATTCGTTAATTGTGCAGCATCTGCTGGAGATACTTTAACAACCTCAGCACTACGGTAAAAATGCCCTTTTTTTACTTTGCGTCCATCTATTGTTTCAAAATTTCCAATATCTCTAAAATTCACTAATGTTTGCATAAGCCCTCCTAATTTTTGCTTTTTTATCATTTTATTATAACATAAGATCTTTTCAAAAATTTTTCTATTCCGTTGGTAAACTAAACCCGAGTCCCATAACTTCATTTGCACTCATCACAACGACGAAAGCTTGTGTATCGATGCTTAATACGTGCTCTTTTAAACGTGGAAATTTTTTCTCTGGCACAACACACATTAACATCGCTTCTTCCTTTTTATTGTAAGCTCCTTTAACCGGAATAAGTGTCAAGCCTTGGTCTAATTTGGTTAAGATAGCTTTTTCAATTTCAACAGCCTGACTCGAAATAATCAAGACATTTTTCGAACGATTAAACCCAAGCTGAATTTTATCAATCATCCGGCTAATGACAAAAAGTGTAATCAATGAATACATTACCGTTTCTGGCGTAAATGTGATAAATGCACTTAAGATAACCAAGCCATCTACTAGCCCAACTGCAATGCCTAAAGGAATTTTGGCATATTTATGTACAATTTGTGAAATAATCGCCGTACCGCCTGTCGAAGCATTCGCTTTAAAGACAACGCCTAAACCTGCTCCCGTCACAAGGCCACCAAATAGGGCAGCCAATAACGGTTGATCTGTCACTGTCGGAAATCCTTGGGTTAAAAAAACCATTGCCGGTAAAATCAAAGCTCCGAACACCGTTTTAATCGTATAACTTTTTCCTAAGAACAGATAACTAATGAGTAACAAAGGAATATTCGTTACGAGTAACATTAGGGACGGTTCAATTCCTGTTAAATAGTTGACGACAATACTCAATCCATTCATACCACCCGCCACAATATGATTTTTCAGAAAAAACATATTGATCCCAATGGCAATTAAAAAAGACCCGCTAATAACCATGATCAGATCTTGATAGACTTTTTTTCCGTTCATCTGCTCTCCTCTTTCCTGAAGCAAAAATAACTGACTTACAGCTATTGATCGCGTAATCTATTTCTGATAAGTCTCCAATTTACTCATAGCTTTTAACCCGGATTGTCCGACTCCATAACCAAGTAAACCCATAAGTAAGTAACAAAATAAAAAAGACGAACAGGTACGGATAACGGTAATTAATATCAAGTAGGTTTCCCGCCAATATCGGTCCAAGAATATTACCAACACTGGTCAACGAAGAATTCATACCATTCATAATTCCTTGATTTTCACCAGCTTCTTTCGAGATATACGTGGTGATTGCAGGTCTTAGTAAATCAAAACAAAGAAAAATAACAAATGTTGCCAATACCGTGAGCCAATGATTGGCTGTTGTAATCATCACCCAAACAAAAATTGCGCTTAAAAAAAAGCTGATCCGAATGATCTTGACTTCACCTAAAAAACGCACAAGTTTGTCAAAATAAAAAACTTGGACAATCAAGGCGAACAAACCGCTAACTGTAATCACGATTGCGATGTCTTGCACACTGTAATTTAAGGTTAAATTCACAAAAAAGCTATAGACTGATTCAAAAGCGGCTAATCCAAATGAAGCAATCAGAATCACTAAAAAAGGGATTGCATATTCTTTTTTCAAAATAATTTCTCTGATACTTGTTTTTGGTTTCACTTCGTGCGTGATCCTTTTTTTCTTTTCTTCTTTTAAAAATAAAAAAGCAAAAATACACCCGATAATCCCTAAAGAGCCAGCAGCAAAAAAAGGTAACCGCATAGAAATACTTCCTAACAGCCCTCCAATTCCAGGACCAACGACAAAACCACCGCTAATCGCCCCTGATACCCAGCCCATCACTTTCGGCCGTTCCTCGATTGTTGAAACATCCGCAGCAAAGGACATGATAGAAGGCATAATCATCGCAGCTGATACGCCACCCAATATTCGCGAAATGTATAATAATGAGATCGTTGTCCCAAAACCAAAAATAAATTCGGAAACGCCATATAAAATCATTCCTAAAATAATCAGTGGCTTTCGGCCTATTTGATCCGAAATACGTCCAACAATTGGTGAAATTAAAAATTGCGCCAAAGAAAAAATCGCCACTAAATAGCCCATAGTCGCGCCTGATAAGCTCATTACTTCCTTAATTTCTGGCATAACTGGGAGAACTAAACCAACCCCCACAAACACCAGAAACAGATTTGCAATTAAGGTGAAAATTATTCGTTTATTTTTCATTTCTCTCCCTCAGTATCTTTCATCTCACTTTAACTAAACTATTTTTCTTCCAATATCTTAACATGTAGTGAGAAAGAAACCAAAGAATTTCTTTTTTTTGTGAAACTTTCTAGAAAAAAGTCAAAAAAAAATACAAACTAGCTAAAAAAACATAGACTATGCAAAGTCAAGCAAGAGAAAATATTTCAGCAAATTCTCAAACCTCCGATTAAACGATACATCTCAATTGGATCCACCTCTCTCAATTAAAAATGACAGCTAAAAATGCTTCGTTTTCCACAATCATGTGGCAGAATTACTTACGAAGCTAGCCTATGAAAAAAATTATCGTCAAGCGCATAAAACATATGTTATTATTAACTTAAAAAGAATGAGGATGGTTGGCGTCATGAAAAGAGAAGAGCTAAAAAAATATCATACATATGCATTTTTAAAGAAGCGGAAAAATGATCCTGCATGGCGTGAGAGCTATTTAGATGCACGATATCGTTTGATCCGTAATCGATTACTTTCGCTTATCGGCTTCTCTGTTTTGCTCATTAGCTGCTTATATCTTTCCGGAAATAACTTCCTAACAAAAAGACTAGACACGTTTTTAACTGACAAAATTCCTGACTCCGCTAGTAAAACCGATCTAGAAAACGTTGCTTCCTCAACGAACGATAATTCAGAAGCCTTTCCTTATGCAGTTTCAGTCGCTGACATAAACAATTTGCACTCCTTTCATTATACTGGGATCAATAATCCAGCGACCGCTACTCTTCTTTTTTCTAACGAGAAAACCGGTACCATCACGTTTGAATTTTCAGATCCTACTCGTAAGCAAGTAGAAATTATCGAATTCACCACAGAATACCAGCTGATTCCGACAAAGGAAATTCGGATTTTCACAGCAGATTACGGAACTGAAAATAAGCTAGGTCTTGTTAAAAATCGTATTCGAACCGTACGTGTTAATTCTGAGATTCTGCTAACAACCATAAACAAAGCGGATCGCGACCGAGAAAAATACTTTGACGGCAAATCCTTGTATTTTTTTCATAACAAAAGCGGTGGAATCTCACTTGTGACTCCTAACTATGCAGGCAATGTTTCAGAATCAGAAACCGACGTCATGCAAGAAGTTTTAAACAACTAAAATTTCAAGACAAAAAGTAGGCTATTTATCCGATTTTACTCGGGTGAATGACCTACTCTTCAATTCTTCTATTCATCATAAAAATTTATGTAAGCTCGGTTTCTTCGGTTGCTAACGCTTCCGCCTGCTTCTTTGAAACGCGTTCGGAAATTTTTAAAAATGGAGCATAAAAAGCGCAAGTAATTGCGATAATTAGCACTTGTAAAAAAATGACTTTCCAATCGCCTGCACTCGCGAGATAACCACTTAATAACGGTGGTGTCGTCCATGGTACCAAAACGGACAAAGGCTGAACAAAACCAATTGCTGTGGCAAAATAGCCAACCAATGCTCCAATAACGGGGCTTAAAACAAACGGAATCATCATCGGAATATTAAAAACAATCGGTAAACCAAAAATAATCGGTTCATTAATTTCAAAAATCCCAGGTGCTAGAGAAAGATGGACTACGTCTTTATAAGGTTTAAATTTGCTGAATAATAGCACTGCTACAATCAAAGCAATGGTTCCACCTGTTCCGCCCATTTGTGTGTAAACGGTTACAAAAGAACTGTTTATAATATGCGGAATTTCTTTACCGGCGTTAGCTGCTGCCATATTTTCGTTCATATTTACAAGCAACAAAGGATCTAACAACGAGCCATTAATTACCGTTTGGTGAATTCCAAGTGTAAATAAAAAATTACCTGTCGAATAAATCAAGAGAAAGCCAAAAAGTGAGGTATTGACTCGCCGCAAAGGTTCTTGAATTAATTTGGAGATAATGGTAATCAAATCGGTCTGGAAGCCTGCAATCAAAATAGCAGAAATTACGGCAAAAATACTAAGTGTCAGCAACGTCGGAATCAAAGCTGTAAAACTTTTACTAACTGCTGGCGGCACCTGATCGCCTAAATTAATTTGAAACTTTTTAATTTTCGCCAAACGCATGTAAATTTCAGTTGCAACTAACCCAATAATAATCCCACTAAACATTCCTTGTGTTCCGATATTGCTATACGTTAGAACACCTGTTATCGAAACAGGTACTTTCCCATCGACTGGTGTGAGCGCGACATTTACCGCCATCATAATCACTAAAACGGAAGTCGCTACGGAGGTTGCTGAAATTGGGTTATCAAAGTTTTTATTGCGGGCTAAACAATACCCAATCATCGGTGCAATTAATAAACCAGCAATGTTCAGCGTTCCGTTGGTAATGACCGTACCAAAAATTTGAAACTTTGCGAGCATCTCTCCATGCAGCACCCAAGGGAAAATCACATTATTTGTCAAAACAGCAATCCCTGCCAAAATAAACATCGGCATAATGGTTGTAAAGGCATCGCGTAAGCTACGCAAATGCACTTGATTGCCGATCTTTGCTGAAACTTCGGTGAACTTATCCAAAAAGCTTCTTTTATTTGTATTTTCCATGTTCCTTCCTCTCCTTCTTGTAGATCATTTCCCCATTTGAAGCAATCACTTTTTTGAACCATTCATAGCTTTTCTTTGGAACACGCTTCATGTCTTTTAGCTCATGATTGGTCCGATTGACATAAACCAAGCCATACCGTTTTCGCATATCACCCTGCGAACTTAAAATATCAATTAAGCCCCAGCCAAGATAGCCCATTACGTTGACCCCGTCTTCAAAAATAGCAGCATACATCGCAGCTAAATGTTGGCGATGGTAGTCAATGCGGTAATCGTCTGCAATCGGTGCTTTGCCATCCCACTCTTCTTGAACACCAATGCCATTTTCGATTGGAAAAACAGGCAATTGATAGCGTTGATAGACTTTATTCAGTACATCCCGAAAACCAAGCGGATCGATTTGCCACTGCCATTCTGTCGTACCAATATTCGGATTTTCTTCTTTGCCATAATCAAGGTAGTAATTAGGTGCTGTATTTTCAGGAATTTTCGCTGCACTAATCGTGGTTGATGCATAATAGCTGAACGCAATAAAATCATTTTTTTGAGCATGAATACTCGCAAATTCGGCTGTCGTTGCTTTCATGTCAATTTCGTGGTTTTTAACATAGGTAAGCATTTCGTGCGAATACGTTCCCTTCGTGTACGCATCTAGCAATGTATAATTCATAAACTCGTCCCATTTTCGAGCAACCAGAACATCCTCTGGTTTTGAAGAAGCAGGGTACACTTCCGAGTAAGCAATCATGCCCCCGATTTTTGCCGTTGTTTTTTCATGCAAGTAGGTTGTGATTCGCGCATGTGAAACCATAACATTATGCGCAATCTGATATAATTCAGACACTGTTTTTTCGCCAGATAAATAACCACTAATTCGAAAAGCCATGGAAGCATGATACAAATTTTGTTCATTAAAAGTGAGCCAATATTTAACCTTGTGACCAAAATGATCAATCATTTTCTTGCCATACGTCACAAAAGCTTCGACTACCTTTTTATTAATAAATCCATTATACTTTTGTGCTAAATGTAACGGCATATCAAAATGATACAAGCAAATCATTGGTTCGATACCCTTCGCGATCAATCGATCGATAAATTGATCATAATAGGCAATTCCGGCTTCATTAAATTCACCATCCCCTTCTGGATTCACTCTACTC
>JAATGB010000026.1 GCA_015654945.1 Lactobacillales bacterium
AAGGAAACAGCAGCTAAATTAAAGGTTGCCAATATTAGTAAAATAATCACGCCAGCAGAATTTATTCAAGAATTCCCCAGATTTGTGTGGCACATGGATGATCCGTTGGCAGATCCTGCAGCAGTCCCCCAATTTTTTCTAGCAGAAGAAACGCGTAAGCATTGCAAAGTTGCCTTAAGTGGTGAAGGGGCAGATGAAATGTTTGGTGGATATACGATCTATAATGAACCAAATTCACTAAAAGTGTTTAGCAAATTCCCTAAGGGACTGAATCGAGCTTTACATGGATTAGCGCATATTATTCCGGAAGGGGTTAAAGGCAGAAGCTTTTTATATCGAGGAACGACACCAATGGAAGAGCGATATGTTGGGAATGCATTTATTTTCAATGAAAAAGAAAAAGGCAGGCTAATGAAAAAATACAATAACGCCGCCCCTTTTAATCAGGTAACAAAGAAACTCTATGACAGCTCGAAAAATTATGATCCAATTGACCGAATGCAATTTGTTGATATCCAAACATGGCTTGTGGGAGATTTGTTATTAAATGCGGATCGAACAACAATGGCATCAAGCTTGGAATTACGCACACCGTTTGTGGATAAAGAAGTCTTTGAAGTTGCGCGAACCATTCCTTCCTCTTATCGAATTGCGCACAATACGACCAAGTATATTTTACGCAAAGCGGCGGAGGATTTTGTTCCCGAACATGTATTGTATCGTAAAAAGCTAGGATTTCCTGTTCCAATTCGTTTTTGGTTGAAAGAGGAGCTACATGAGTGGACACTAACTACCATCCGCGAATCACAAACGGACGAATATCTTGATAAAAAATACATTTTACAATTAGTAGAAGAACATTGCCAAGGAAAGAAAGATAACGCACGAAAAATATGGGCAGTACTGACGTTCATGATTTGGCATAAAATATACGTAGAAGAGAATCTTTCGTTTGAAATGAAAAATAGTGTAAGCTCGTAATATATGTATCTTAAAAGAACCGTAAATTAAACAAACTGAAATAATTCTGTAAAGTTCATCCAGTATAGTTGCCTATGACTGGATGAAAACAGTGAGGAGCTTGATACAATGAAATCAATACCACTGCACATCATTTTTTGGTATATCTTTCCCATTGTATTGCTATTTGCTAGCAATTTCATAGTAACAGCACTATCTTTAGACAGTCGGTTTAAAATTAAATCCGTAGATTTTGCAACTCCGTTCTTACTTATTGGCTTGAACAAGTTGTCAAAAGATATTTATAAAGAATCGATTGTTCCATATGTTATTATCACGATACTTTTATTTGGAATTGTTATAGCAATCTTACATGCTTACCGGTATGGAAACATTCAATATCAAAGATACTTTAAAATGTATTGGCGAGTAATTTTCCTGTTGACGGTCATTATGTATGCGGCAATGGTCATTTTAAATGTAATAAGCTACGTGTGATAAAGAAGCAACTTTCGTTTTTGGAAGCTTGCTTCTTTTTTCTGTAAAACGGGAGATTAATCAAAAAAATATTTTTTTTAACTTAAGAATGTGGTAGAAAGTGGGGGAATGTGGTAGACTATTACTAAGATATGGGTAAATGAGGTGGTCTACCATGTTCATGGGTGAATTTAAACACAGTATAGACGCCAAGGGGCGCCTGATAATGCCTTCCAAATTTCGTGAAGAACTCGGAGAAAAATTTGTAATCACGAGAGGGATGGATGGGTGCTTATTTGGATATCCTCAAAATGAGTGGGAAATTTTAGAACAAAAATTAAAAGAAATGCCGTTAGCTAAAAAAGATACCCGTGCTTTTGTTCGTTTTTTTTACTCGGCAGCCACTGAATGCGAAATTGACAAACAAGGAAGAATTAATTTACCTACATCACTCATGAGTCATGCGGAATTAGAAAAGGCTTGTGTGGTTATTGGTGTTTCAAACCGAATTGAAATTTGGAGCGAAGAACGTTGGAATAAATTCTCAACAGAAGCAGAAGAAAACTTTGATGAGATAGCGGAAACGATGATCGACTTTGGTTTTTAGTGACGCAGAAGAGAAAGGATATTAAGAGAATGACAGACGAGTTTCATCATGTGACAGTATTATTAAAAGAGACTGTAGAAGGTCTGAATATTCAAGCAGACGGTATCTATGTTGACTGTACACTTGGCGGAGCAGGTCATAGCGAATATCTCTTAGCTCAATTGAATGAAAAGGGTCATTTGTATGCATTTGACCAAGATCAAAAGGCCATTGATAATGCCAAAAAAAGAGTTGCACCTTATATAGAAAAAGGGATGGTTACTTTTATAAAAAGTAATTTCCGTGAATTAAGACAAGCGTTGCTTGAATTATCAGTTACAAAAGTGGATGGGATTCTTTATGATTTAGGTGTTTCTTCACCGCAATTGGACGAAGCCGAACGTGGCTTTAGCTATCACCAAGATGCACCATTGGATATGCGGATGGACCAATCGGCAGAACTAACAGCTAAAAAAATCGTTAATGAATATGATTTCCATGAATTAGTAAAGATTTTTTATCGCTATGGCGAGGAAAAATTTTCAAAGCAAATTGCGCGCGAAATTGAAAAGCAAAGAGCAGAAAACCCAATTGAAACAACTGGCGAACTGGTTGACATCATTAAACGAGCCATTCCAGCTCCAGCAAGGCGTAAAGGCGGACATCCTGCGAAGCGGACTTTTCAAGCTATCCGAATTGCGGTTAATGATGAACTAGGCGCGATTGAAGATTCACTAGAGCAAGCCATTTCGTTGCTGGCAAAAAACGGTCGGATTAGTGTCATTACCTTTCATTCATTGGAAGATCGGATTGTTAAAAACATCTTTAAAGAATACAGTCAGCCAAAGGATCTACCACAAGGATTACCCGTTGTTCCTGAGGGATATCAGCCAACCCTGAAACTGATTACGCGGAAA
>JAATGB010000051.1 GCA_015654945.1 Lactobacillales bacterium
CACTATTGAGAAAAAATATCCGAGTGATTTTGGGAAAGAACTCGAACGTCTATATTACGAAATGCAAGGAAATGAACAAATTACTTTTTACGGAGAGCTTCTTGATGGTGTTCCTAAAGAGTTGCTTTCCAAAACGTTGCTGCTTAATCTCTCGATGATCAAAGAAATTCAACATTATAAATAAAAAAACTGCTGCTAATTCGTAAACTGAATTAATGGCAGTTTTTTTATTAGTAACTAGATTGATGCTGTTTGTTCGATGTAACTGCGCAGACGAGTCATTGCTTGCTCAAGATTTTCCATGCTTGCAGCATAGCTGATGCGAACATAGCCTTCTGCTTCTTTGCCAAACGCAATTCCAGGGATAATTGCCAAGGCTTTTTTCTCTGCTAAATCCACACAAAACGCCATAGAGTCCTGTATACAGTTTGCAGGAATTTTAGCAAATATGTAAAAAGCGCCATTCGGCTTTGCTACTTTAAAGCCTAATTCTTTCATCTCTTTATAGACGAAATCTCTTCGGATAATGTACTCTTTTTTCATTACCTGTGCATCATTTATCCCCTCAGTTAGTGCGCTAATTGCTGCTTTTTGTGAATTAGTAGATGCCGCTGTCACTAAATATTGATGAACTTTTACGATTTCTTTTATAAACGCTTCGTTAGACAAAATAAATCCTAAACGCCAGCCCGTCATTGCATGCGATTTTGAGAGACCATTAATTAAAATCGTTTGTTCCGGAATAAATTCTGCAATCGAAACATGTGTTCCCGCATACGTCAATTCGCTATACACTTCATCGCTAATCACAAATAGCTCATATTTCTTTAATTCTGTCGCAATTGCTTTTACTTCCGCTCTCGTATATGTGACCCCCGTTGGATTACTTGGGTAATTTAAAATAATTGCTTTAACTTTTTCGCCATGTTCCGCCATTGCTGCTGCAATCATCGCGGGCGTCAAAATAAAGTCATTCGGTGTGGTATCCATGTAAACAGGTTCCGCACCAGCGAGTTGAATAACAGGTTCATATCCGGGATAAATTGGTGCGGGTAATAAAACCTTGTCGCCTGCTTCTAATACGGATAGTAAGGAAGCAGATATGGCTTCTGTTGCACCGATCGTTACCAATATTTCTGAATCTGGCTTATAAGAAATATGATATTTTTTTTCAAAGAACTGACTCGCAGCATAACGCAATTCTTCTAGGCCTTTCATTCCTGTATAATGAGAAAAATTATCTTTGATTGCCTGTCTGCCTTCTTCTTTCACATGCTCAGGAGTATTGAAATCGGGTTCGCCAAGCGTCAATTTAATAATCCCTTCAATATTGGTGACTTGCTCATCAAATTTGCGAATCACCGAAACTTCAATCTGATCCAATCTCGGATTAAATTTTTTTGCTAAATTTTTCATACTTTAGAACCTCCTTATTGCATTCTATATTATCATAAAAATCAGATGAGGTAAGCAGGTTCTCACTTTTTTATAAAAAAAAGTCAAAATGATCTCTTTAGAAAAGAAATCATTTGACACGCTTTAGTTCGTTTTCTTTATCCGATTTAAGCTTAACGAATTTAGTAATACACTGACCGAGCTAAACGCCATTGCCCCTCCTGCAATTATCGGATTCAGATAGCCCAACGCCGCAAAAGGAATGCCGATTACATTATAGATAAACGCCCAAAAAAGATTTTGTTTGATCTTTTTCATGGTACGATTCGAGAGTTCAATGGCATTTGAAATGGCTAGTAGATTCCCATTCATTAACGTGATATCGGCTGCTTCCATTGCAATGTCAGTTCCCGTTCCCATCGCAATACCACTATTTGCCTGTGCCAATGCAGGAGCATCGTTGATCCCATCACCGACCATCGCAACAAATTTTCCTTCTTTTTGCAACTGCTTGACTTTAGCTGCTTTTTCAGCCGGCAACACTTCCGCAAAAATATGCTCCTGATCTAATCCGATTTGTTCCCCGATAAAGGTCGCTGTTCGTTGATTATCCCCTGTTAGCATATACACCTCTATGTGTTGTTTGCGTAATGTTTCAATCGCTGTGGTTGCTGTTTCTTTGACCACATCCGCAATCGCAACAAAAGCGAGAATTTTTTGTTGATTGAACAGATAGACCAAGGTTTTTCCATCTGTTTCCAACCGATTGGTTTGCGCAAGCACCGTAGTAGGCAGAACGACATAGTTGCTTGCAAATTTTTGGCTCCCAATATAGTACTGGATCTGATCAATAACGCCTGAAACACCCGAACCGGTCAACGACTGAAATTGCGTAACCGCTAGCTCCTTGACAGCTTGGTTGCGACCATATTGATAAATAGACTTGCCAAGTGGATGCTCTGAATTTCGTTCTAAAGCGGTAAAAATAGCAAGTAACTCTTCCTCTTTATTTTGTGAAGAGAGTGACGTGAATTGAGTGACAGTGGGTTTGCCAACTGTAATTGTACCCGTTTTATCTAAAATAATACTTGTGATCTTTGCCGCAGACTCTAGTGCACTTCCTCCACGAATCAAGATACCGTTTTTCGCACCCAAACCAGTTCCAACCATAATGGCTGTTGGTGTCGCTAAGCCTAGAGCACACGGACAAGCAATTACCAATACCGCAACACTGTGAATCACAGCCGTTTCCCAACTACCAGTAAAAATTCCCGTAGCGAGAAATGTCAGTAACGCAAGAATCAAAACCGTCGGTACAAAGATTCGAGCGATGTTATCCGCTACTGCTTGGATAGGTGCTTTACTACCTTGTGCTTCTTCTACCAGTTGAACGATTCGTGAAAGAGCTGTATTTTTACCAATTTGGGTCGTAGTCATTAAAAAGCTTCCAGTTGTATTAACTGTTCCTCCATATACAAGGTCCATTTCTTTTTTTTCAACTGGTAAGCTTTCACCTGTCAGCATGCTTTCATCAAGCGTTGTTTGCCCTTCAAAAATTTTACCATCTACTGGGACTTGTTCCCCTGGGCGAACCCGAATCACATCAGCTAACTGAACGTCTTCAATTGGAACGATCATTTCTTGCCCTTGCTTCAAAACAGTGGCTTTTTTTGCTTGTAGCGCCATTAATTGCTGAATTGCTTGGCTTGTTTTGCTTTTCGCCTTTTTTTCTAAAAACTTGCCAAGAAGAATCAACGTAATGATCACAGCACTACTTTCAAAATACAAATCCATTTTTTGCGCAGCAAAGAAGCCGTTGTAAATACTTAGAAAATAAGCGGCAGAGGTCCCAATTGCCACAAGTACATCCATATTGGGGGAGCCGGCTTTGATTGCTTTATATGCGCCTTTATAATATCGTGCACCAATATAAAATTGAATCGGTGTCGCGAAAATCAATTGGACAATCGGTTGATGAAAAAAGAGTGTAAATTGATTATGGCTTCCCGCAAGTGTCAAGATCATACTCAAAACCATGGGAATCGTTAAAGCTGTGCTTATCCATAAATCACGGCGCATTTTTTTCATTTCTTGCTCTTTTTGAAGCTTGATTTGTTGTTTGTGATATTCATCATCTAAAATTGCTCCGTAGCCAATCAATTCGACGCTCTTAATAAGTTTATCCGTAGAGATCATCGGTGTTTCATACTGAACAGTGGCTTTTTCGGTTGCTAAATTTACAGTTGCTTGCAAAACGCCAGCCTGTTTTTTAAGTTCTTTTTCAATCCGAGCAGAACAATTGGCACAGGTCATACCGCTAATCGCAAAAGTTTCTAATTCAATATCCGGCATCGCTAGTTCACCTCTGCTTCATAGCCGACCTCTGCTACTTTATCACAAATATCTTGATCTGTTACGGAGCTTTCATCGTATTTTACTTTCCCCAGTCCCTTTTTTAAATTTATTTTTACTTTTTCGACACCCTCAATACTTTCAATTCCCGCTTTTACTTTTGCAACGCAATGTTCACAACTCATTCCGGTAATTTTATATTCACTTTTCATTTTTTATTCTCCTTTTCTTCATGGTTGCATTCGCATTGTCCTGGTTCACAATGACAAGGTACTTCTTCGACTGCAACCGATTGTTTTTTTTCAAG
>JAATGB010000123.1 GCA_015654945.1 Lactobacillales bacterium
GAAATCATTTTGCCGAAAGGTCACAATGTTGATTATGGTACCGCGGTGGAGGTTATGATTGCACAGGGCGGTGGTATGATTAGAGAAGCAGGGTATGCAAATATGTGCCAACCAGCGCATATTTCGTGCATGATTACTGCGCAAACAGCTGCGATTGTCTATATCAAAAGTCATCATGCTGTGCAAAAAAGTATGTTAACGGTCAAAGAGGCAGCCACGGTGGCACACGAAAATGATGTGCCGCTTATTGTAGATGCAGCTGCGGAAGAAGATCTATTTAAATATATCAAGGATGGTGCAGATCTTGTGATTTATAGTGGTGCAAAAGCACTGGAGGGACCAAGCTCAGGACTGGTTATTGGAAAGAAAAAGTATGTTGATTGGGTCCGCCAGCAATCAAAAGGGCTAGGACGATCGATGAAAGTGGGCAAAGAAAACATTTTAGGGCTAACGAGTGCGATTGAACATTATACGGAAAATGGTTCTGAATCAGGAACGAGTATGAAGGAACGTTTAAGGCCATTTTTAAAAGAATTAAATCTCATACCACATGTGAAGGCAGAGCAAGAGCAAGATGCGGCTGGTCGTGATATTTATCGTGCAAAATTGACAATTACTGGTGAAAAAAGCGCCAAAGAAGTAGTGAAAGAGTTAAAGGCAAAAAGTCCGGCTGTTTATACACGGGAATACCGAGTAAATACGGGGATCATTGAATGCGATATTCGAGCAGTGAATGAACAAGAAATGGCACAAATCATTTTACGTTTAAAAGAAATTATGGAATAAGAGAGGAAAGTAAAAATGAAAAAAAGTCCTAATTACTATAAGGATCAAATTTGTTTAAATGTTTTAGCTCACTCAATTGAAAATGCAAAAGAATGTTATGCAGCTGCCGCTGGTCATGTTGTTCTTGGCGTGTTATCCAAAGATTATGCAAACGATGAGTTGGCAATTGCAGATATGAAAAAATACCAAGCTGCAACCGAAAATGCGCTATCAGTCGGTTTAGGTGCAGGAGATCCAAATCAAAGCCAAATGGTTAGTCGAATTTCTGCTATTTTACAACCGCAGCACGTCAACCAAGTCTTCACAGGAGTGGGTACGGCAAGAGCGTTGCTGCAGCAAACAGATACAGTCGTGAACGGCTTGGTATCGCCAACGGGAAGAGTCGGCTATGTTAATCTTGCAACGGGGGCGTTAAGTAGCCAACAAGAACCAACAGCGGTTCCAATTGAAACGGCAATTGCTCTTTTAAAAGATATGGGTGGAAGCTCAATCAAATATTATCCTATGAAAGGTTTAGCGCATAAAAAAGAATATATTGCTGTTGCGAAGGCTTGTGCCAAAATGGATTTCTATTTAGAACCAACCGGTGGAATTGATTTAGAAAATTTTAAAGAAATTGTTCAAATTGCCGTCGATGCCGGCGTCAAAAAAATAATACCGCATGTGTATAGCTCTATTATTGAAAAAGAAACAGGAAACACGCGTCCCGGTGATGTTAAAAAATTATACGAGATACTTCAAACAATTGTATAAGGATAAAAATTAAGCACGTAAAGCTCTCTAATTCCAAGATTATCTTCTTGGTTTGAGAGCGTTTTTTGTCTAAAATGTTAAAAAAAATGGCATAAAAACAAAATAATTTCATTGAAAATAGTCGTTTAAATGTTATACTAAATCGTATCTGATGTATATTTAGGAGAGACTGTGAATGAAGTTGTGGAAAAAAATTTTAGGTGTTATTGTACTTATTTTACTTGTTGTGCTAGGCTGGGGTGTAAATTATTTGTTCAATTATGCGATCAAGGCGGAGAAAAAAGATTTTATTAGCGAGTCTGTCAATCCAGCGACTTCTTCAAATGAAGTTTTTAAGCAGTGGACATTCTCTAAAAATGCACCACAAACTGTATTACAAACATCAAAAGACAATTTAAAATTGCATGCAACTTATTTTTCGCAAGAACAAAAGGATCAAGAAACACCTAAATTAGCAATCGTTGCCCATGGTTATGGTGGTTCTTCAGCATTGATGAAAGAATATACCCAAATGTTTTATGAGATGGGTTATGATGTGTTGCTTCCAGATGCACGTGGACATGGTCAAAGTGAAGGAAAGTACATCGGTTTTGGCTGGCCTGATCGCTTAGATTATGTTGGTTGGATTAATCAGATGGTTAAAAAATACAATGGCAATGTGGAGATTGTTTTGTATGGCGTTAGTATGGGTGGTGCAACGGTTATGATGACAGCTGGTGAAAAGCTTCCTGAAAATGTAAAGCTGATTATTGAAGATTGTGGCTACGCCTCTGTAAAGAGCGAACTGAGCTACCAATTAAAAGATATGTTTCATTTACCCTCTTTTCCGTTAATTCCGCTAACATCGATTTACACCGATTTACGCGTCGGCTATAATTTTAATGAAGCCAGTTCCATCAAGCAATTAGAGAAAAATAAATTACCAACCTTGTTTATTCATGGAGGAAAAGATACATTTGTGCCAACGAAGGATGTCTACGCTGTCTATAATGCAACAAAAGGACCCAAAGAGTTATATATTGCTAAGGGAGCTGAACATGCAAAAAGCTATGAAACAAACCCAGAGAAGTACAAAAAGGTTGTGAAAGAGTTTATCCAAAAATATTTAAAATAGAGAAAAGGAGGGGTGTAGATGGATTTATATGATTATATTGAGGCTTCCGTCTGGAAACAGCTTACAGATGAACAAAAAAAAGAAGTATTTGGCCCGTTATTAATGTACTTTGTGAGCCCATTACAACAAATTAAAAATACACAGCTTAAAACGTTTGAAATGTGTGGAATGAAGTATCGAACGTTTGAATTGGAAATTGAAAATGAACCGTTTGTTTTTGTACCGGCACAAAAAGAGGTCATTCTCGGTTGGGATCAAGGAACAAATGGTTTGAAGATCCAAGAATTATTGGGGAATGATTATGTAAATTTTGCTGATCATTCAACTTTTAGTACAGCGCTTTCGAAAGAAGATTTAGCTAATATCAAAGATCAAATTGTTCCAAATTCTTCCTATGACTTGCAATCTGCTGAAGGAATTTCTGAATATATTAATGATTTCACGACACCGCTCCGCAAAGTTTCACTACCTGCAATGCTTGTTTCAAAAAGAGCGTTACCTTTTGGCACGGAGTATAAAGGGATTTACGATTGTGTCAGCGGCCATTTTCAAGGTGAAAAAGAATTTTTCGACTATTTTGAACGGAAAATTTATAAACAGTTCCACCCAATTTTGACATTAGAAGAAAGTCTGGCTTGGAGTTACCCTCACTCTATTTTAGAGGAAAATAAATACTTCATTGAACAAGTGGGACAAACAAATCAGTTCGCGGTGTACAAACATCTTAATTTTAATTTTCACGAACAGCAACAAGCAATCAGAAAATTTGCCTATGATTTCCTAACTGAGGATCAATGGGAATATATTGTTGGTGGTGGAACGCGCAGACTTTTTCGTTGGGGAAATGAAGTGGACATTGACAATGAACGTGATCCCCATAATGGCTATCAAAAAGCGCGTGCAAGCAACATGTTTGGAATTGAAGTGGATACGAGACGATCGAAGTACGAAATTACCGATAATCCGTTTCATGTAAAATTGGATCTTGTTCCTACTGATGAGGACCATCGGATCAAACAGCTATTGCCATTGGCTTCCTATTATCGCTCAAAACAGCAGGTAAACGTAGAAGAAAAACTGACACCAAAAATTTATACGTACCGTAAAGCGATTGTGATTGAACCTTAAACGGGCCGGTGTGAACATTGACAAGTAAAAAGAATTTTATTATAATGGTTCAGTCAGAAGGATATATTTTATTTGAATTTCATGTGTAGAGAACTTTTCCTTGGGTGAAAGAGAAGTCTTGAATTCGATAAAATGCTCCCTTTTAAAGTAGAATAAGAAATTATTCTCGTTACTCTGCGTTAAAGAGCTTAAGAGGTAATGAAAGTCAAACATCATTGCAACCAAGGTGGTACCGCGAAAGATCGTCCTTGGCTTGCAAGGGTGTTTTTTATTTTTTTAAAATGAGAGGACGGAAACAAATGAAAACATTGAGTAGTCAAGAAGTCAGACAAATGTATTTGGATTTTTTTAAGTCAAAAGGACATAATGTCGAGCCAAGTGCACCACTTGTGCCAATAAATGACCCGACGTTGTTATGGATTAACTCTGGCGTAGCGACGATGAAAAAATATTTCGATGGCAGTGTGGTTCCAGAAAATCCCCGCATGACAAATTCACAAAAAAGTATTCGGACAAACGATATTGAAAATGTGGGAAAAACGGCGCGTCACCATACGATGTTTGAAATGTTGGGCAATTTTTCCATTGGCGATTATTTTAAAAGCGAAGCAATTCATTGGGCTTGGGAATTCCTGACTGATGAGAAATGGATTGGTTTTGCCCCCGAAAAGCTATACGTAACGGTTTATCCCGAGGACAAAGAAGCAAAAAGAATCTGGGAAGAAGAAGTGGGGTTACCAACCGAGCATATTGTTGAAATTGAAGACAATTTTTGGGATATTGGGGCCGGACCTTGTGGGCCTGATTCTGAAATTTTTTATGATCGCGGTGAAAAATACAATGATTTGGCTGAAAATGATCCTGAAAACTATCCTGGTGGTGAAAATGAACGCTATTTAGAAATTTGGAATTTAGTATTTTCTGAATTCAATCATACGCCTGAAGGAAAATATGAACCACTTCCGAATAAAAATATTGATACAGGAATGGGTCTGGAGCGGATGGTTTCCATTATTCAAGATGCGCCGACCAATTTTGAAACAGATTTGTTTTTACCAATCATACATGCCACGGAAAAAATGAGCGCTGGCAAAAAATATGGCACTAATTCAAATACAGATACTTCTTTCAAAGTCATTGCGGATCATATTCGTGCTGTTTCGTTTGCAATTGGGGATGGGGCTTTGCCTTCAAATGAAGGCCGAGGTTATGTATTACGTCGCTTATTGCGTCGTGCGGTAATGCATGGCAAGAAGCTAGGTATCCACACTGCATTTATGTATAAGCTAGTTCCTGTAGTGGGAGAAATTATGAAAGGCTTCTATCCTGAAATTTTAGAGAAACAAGAATTTATCCAAAAAGTAGTGCAAACAGAAGAAGAACGGTTCCATGAAACTATTAATGATGGCTTACAATTGTTAACGGAATTGATTCAATCAATTAAAAATTCAGGTAAAGATACTGTTGCCGGTAAAGATATTTTCAAATTGTACGATACATTTGGTTTTCCTGTCGAACTAACCGAAGAAGTTGCGGAAGATGAAGGCTTATCAGTCGATCATGCCGGCTTTGAACAAGAAATGGATGGACAAAAAAAACGGGCAAGAGCTGCTCGCTCGACGGAAAAATCGATGGGGGTTCAATCTGCTTTATTGACAGATATAAAAGTTGACAGTGTGTTTACTGGCTATCATGAAATAAGTACGACTGCAAAATTAACCGTAATTATCAGTCAGCATGAAATGGTTGACCATATTTCAGAGGGCAATGCCCAACTCCTATTTTCAGAAACGCCTTTCTATGCAGAGATGGGCGGACAAGTGGCGGATCATGGTCAAATTGAAACTGAAGCTGGTGAAATTGTTGCTGTTGTAAAAGATGTACAAAAAGCACCAAACGGACAACCGCTCCATCAAGTAGAGATCGTCGGGAGAGTCGAGGAAGGAAATTCCTATGTGTTAAAGGTAGATCCAGTTCGGCGGCGGAAAGTTATTAAAAACCATACGGCAACCCATTTGTTACATCGCGCTTTAAAAGACATTCTTGGTGAACATGCAAATCAAGCAGGCTCGCTTGTGGCACCTACGTATCTCCGTTTTGATTTCACGCATTTTGGACAAGTTAGTCCAGCAGAATTAAAGCAAATGGAAAAAAATGTTAATCAAATTATTTGGGATAGCATCGCGGTTGAAACGATTGAAACAGATATTGATACGGCGAAATCACTAGGAGCAATGGCTTTATTTGGCGAAAAATATGGACACGAAGTGCGCGTCGTAAAAGTAGCTGACTATTCACTTGAACTTTGCGGCGGTGTGCATGTCCAAAATACGTCTGACATCGGTCTTTTCAAAATTGTTAGTGAATCAGGTGTCGGAGCTGGTGTGCGGAGAATTGAAGCGGTAACGAGCCAAGAAGCGTATACATTGTTCCATGAAGAGGAAGAGCAGCTTCAAACAGTGGCGCAAATTGTCAAATCCCCTCAATTAAAAGAATCAGTGCATAAGGTTGAGCAGCTCCAATTGCAAGTCAAAGAATTGCAAAAGGAAAATGAACAGTTATCTACTAAAATTGCCAATCAACAAGCAGGCGATATTTTTAAAGAAATCAAGGAAAGTAATGGATTCACGTATATTGTTGCACAGGTAACAGTCAAAGATATGAACCAATTAAGACAGCTAGCGGATCAATGGAAGCAAAAGAATCTTTCGGATATTTTGGTACTGGGTACAGTCCAAGGTGAAAAAGTCAACTTGTTAGCTGCCATGTCTAAAGAAGCAAATCAAAAAGGACTTAAAGCAGGAACTCTGATCAAAGAAATCGCACCTAAAATTGGTGGCGGTGGTGGTGGCCGACCTGATATGGCACAAGCGGGTGGTAAAAATCCTGAAGGGTTACAAGTAGCATTAAAAGCTGTGCCAGAATGGATAGCAGCGCGTTAAAGTAAAGAGATTGGGGACACAATTCATTCGTTTGTGCCTCCAATTTTTTCTCTGCAAATCGTTTGGTAAACAAAAGACTGTTCTTGTATCTACAGGATTTCATTTGCATTCTCTTAAGGTAAATAGTACAATTGGATGAAAAAAGAGAAGGAGGAAATACATATGATTGGCATATCAAGCAATTTATTAAGCAAGAAAATTCCCAAAGCGATCACAGATAAACGTTACCATCTATCTGTCGATTACGTAAAAGCATTAACACAAGCTGGTGCAATCAGTTGTATGCTTCCGATTCTAAGCCCTGAAGATGCGAAACAAGTTATCAGTGAAATTGATGGGTTAGTCTTATCCGGTGGAAACGACATTTCGCCAGTCGTATATGGACAACTGTTCAATGGTACCAAGGAGGACGAAACAGTTATTGAAAGAGATCTTTATGAAATTTCGCTCTGTAAAGAAGCGCTTCGACAAAAAAAACCAATTTTAGGCGTATGCCGCGGGGCACAATTGCTAAATGTTGTTCTTGGAGGAACTTTAACACAAGATATTTCAGCAGATACATTGATTAATCATATTCAAGAAGGAAAGCCAACTGAAGCAAGTCATCAAGCTTCAATTATCCCTAATTCACAATTGGCGCATATTCTAAATCAAAATACGGTGGCAGTAAATTCTTATCATCATCAGGCAATTCAAAAAGTAGGAAAGAAAGCCGTTGTAAATTGTGTTTCAGAAGATGGTGTGGTTGAAGGAATTGAATATACGGGTCATTCTTTTGCCTTAGGTGTACAATGGCATCCAGAAATTATGGCAAGCAAAGAGGAAGCGATGGCATCTTTGTTTACCTATTTTGTCAATGAAACGAAGAAGAAAAATCTGGAAACAGAAGCCATTTAGTCTCTTTAATATAACGGGCGACTGTTTTAACAATAAAGAAGTGAGGGAAATCATGAAAAAAATCACAACAGAAAAAGCGCCAGCTGCAATCGGTCCATATGTCCAAGGGAATATGGTAAATGGATTTTTATTTGCCTCCGGTCAGATTCCGATTAATCCTCAAACCGGTGTGGTGGAAGCAACGACGATTGAAGCACAAACCAAACAGGTCATGACGAATATTCAAGCAATGTTAGAAGCTGTAAACGCAGATTTTGGGGATATCGCAAAAACAACGTGTTTTTTAACAAATATGGCAGATTTTACTGCTTTTAACGAGACATATGCTTCTTTTTTCAATGAAAATTTACCAGCAAGATCTTGTGTGGAGGTCTCACGCTTACCAAAAGAAGTCCTTGTAGAAGTGGAAGTAATCGTGGCAGTTCCAGAAAAAACCGAATGAATGTCAAAAACAAGTTAGCATAAGTGGCTAATTTGTTTTTTTTTTTGAAAAATAGTAGGAGGTGCTTACTACTTATGCTATTATTAATTTATATATTTAACGATTATATTTTAAAAAAGGAGTGTAAAGATGAATTTTTTGAAAAGAGGATGGGCAAGTATCACACGGAGAAAGGGCAAATCATTTATTTTATTTGCGGTAGTATTTGTATTAGGAAATGTAATTGCTGGAGCAATATCTATTCAGGAAGCGACAAAAAGCGTCGAAAAAAACATCAAAAATCAACTTGGTGGCGTGGCTACTGTTTCTATGGATTATAAAAAAGTCGAAAAATTTTATAGTGAAAATTCAAGCGCTTTTGAAGATGATAAAATTTGGCAAAAAGAATTAGCGCCCCCAACGGTTACTGAATTAAAGAAAATAGCTAAGCTAAGCTATGTAAAAAACTTTGATTATAGTTCGACAGGATGGATTGAAACGGATCAATTAAAAAACGATGCATCATCAGATGGTTCAGGAGTGGCTACAGAAGGAACCGGAAATTATAATTTCAATTTAAAAGGTGTCAACGATCCGACTATATTTGATATTAAGCAAAATAAAATAGAACTAGTTGGCGGACGTGTATTCACCAAAGAAGAAGTAAAAAAAGGTTCGCGTGTTGTCGTTATTTCAAAAAAAGTAGCAAATGAAAATAATTTAAATATTGGCGATAAGATGACAGTGGATGCAGTTGTCAGTAACGATAATGGCAATATGGATGGCAATGAGAAAATTGATAAAGCAGCGAAAAACATTATTTTAGAAGTAATCGGTATTTTCGAACCAGTTAAGGCAGAAAAATCGAAGAATGAAAATAAAAATGCAGGTATGTCTGAATTTTTAAGTTCAGAACAAATCAATACTTTTTATCTCGTAAATAAAAGTGTAGAAAACATCAATCAAGAAATAAGTGCTTTTAGAGCAGAAAAATTTCCAGCGGAGAATGGCGTGACTTCCGAGGAATATAGTTCTTATTATGAATTAAAATCGCCAGAAGACGTTGAAGCTTTTAGGAAGGAAGCCGCACCATATATTAAAAGTAAATATTATACAATTGTAGCTACGACAGATCAATATGATTCCATTGCTGGACCAATAAAAGGCATGGGGAAAATTTCAAATTACGTCATTGTGATTGCTGTGATTGCTACTCTTTTTATTATTAGCCTCGTTGTTTTACTGTTCTTACGAGACCGCAAACATGAGCTGGGAATTTACTTATCCTTAGGAGAAAAAAGGAGCAAAGTGATTGGCCAAATTGTTTTAGAAGTTTTGCTTATTTCTTTTGTCGCCATCTCACTTTCTGTTTTTAGTGGTAATTTTTTAGCAAAAGGTGTCTCAGAATCACTGATTCAGTCTCAAATGAGTAATCAAACTGAAGATTTTAATAGTTTTGATTATACCTTGTCTCAAATTTCCTCTGTTGATTTAAATAGCGAAGATGTAACACAGTCGTATGAAATTTCATTAAGTCCAAGGTATATTGGTCTGTTCTATTTAATTGGATTAGTAACACTACTATTATCAACCATATTACCCTTGATCTATATATTACGGCTTAATCCAAAGAAAATAATGATGTAGGGAGAGAAATATATGTCAATTCTAGAAGTAAAAAAATTGAATTATTATTATCAGGATGGCGATCGACGTCGTTTTATTTTGCGCGAGACCTCTGTTTCGTTTGAGCAGGGAAAATTTTACACTATCTTAGGTCAATCTGGTTCAGGAAAGACAACTTTTCTTTCTTTAATCAGTGCGTTGGACGAACCCAAAGAAGGGCTTGTCCTATTCAATGGAACAGACTTAAAAAAAATTGGTTATGAGAATTATCGGCGAAATGACATTGGGATTATTTTCCAAAGCTATAATTTGGTTCCCTATCTAACAGCGGTTGAGAATGTTCTAGTTCCAATGGCAATTACGGAAAATGAGCTTCCGGAAGATCAAAAAAATGTGGCTTATAACTTACTCGATTATATTGGACTAAACAAAGAGAAGGCCGATCGTTTGGTGAATAAACTATCTGGAGGCGAGCAGCAACGGGTTGCAATTGCACGTGCTTTAGCTACGAATGTAGATATCATACTAGCCGATGAGCCTACTGGTAACTTGGATGAGAAAATGGAACAGGAAATTGTGGATATCTTTAAAAATCTTGCACATGATCACAATAAGTGCGTGATCGTTGTGACACATTCAAATGAGATTGCGGCTCAATCAGATCAAACATTTTATCTGAAAAAAGGAGCGTTAACAGTCAATGAGTGATTTTCTTTCTAACTTTGATCCTGATAAATATAAAAAAACAATAGCAGAAAAAGAGCAAAAAGAGCAAAAAAAGAAGGAAGAGCAAACGAATGAAGAAGGAAAAATAGACAATGAGCAGCTATCGGAATCGGCTGAACCAATACGAGATCAGTCTCTAGATATGCCAGCTGAATTTGTGGATCTGGAAAAAACTCGTAGCAAAAAAAATGAGGGGGAAAACGACGAGGTTGAAATTGATCAAAACTATCAAAAAAAGCAAAAAAAGAAAAAACTACTTTATATGCTAGTTGCTTTTATTAGTGTCTGTCTGTGCGGGTGGCTTTTTTATGAAACAACACACATTTCCATGCCCGATTTTAAAGGAAAGCAAAATTCAGAAGCAAGAGAATGGGCACTTGAAAACAAAATGGATCTTGACGTAAAACAAGTTTACAGTTTGAAATATGAACCCAATCAGATCATTAAACAGGGCGAAACACCCAGAAAAAAAGTGAAAAAAGGCAAAAAGATTAGTGTTACCATTAGCAAAGGAGCTGATCCTAACCAAAAGATACGTTTACCTGATTTTTCAAAATATAGCCAGACAGATGCAGCAGCTTGGGTCAAAGAAAAGAAAGCTGAAAATCTAGATATTGTCACAGAATATAGCGATAAGGTAGCCAAAGGAACCTTTATTCGCCAAGAAATAAAAAATAAAGAGGTTAAGCCTGAAACGTATCGCCGAAAAGATCAGGCAATTGTCTATTATTCCAAAGGAAAAGAAACATTTGAAAAAAATATTTCTGTACCTGATTTTACCAAGAAACCAAAAGCCGAAGTCGAGACTTGGGCAACTAAGAATGAAATTAATGTTAAATATGAAGAACAAGATTCAGGAATAGTTGAATTAGGAAGTGTAATTTCACAAAGTGCTGTGAAAGATAGTAAAGTAGCGAAAAGAGAGAGCCTGACAATTGTAATTTCTTTGGGAAAAGCGATCGTTGTTCCAAATTTTGCAGAATATACAGTAGAAGCAGCAGCAAGTATCGATGGATTGCAAGTGCAAGTCAAAAATCAATTTTCTAGCAGCGTTCCATATGGGCAGCTCGTATCTCAATCTGTTGTGACCGGAACGAAGCTAACAGATAAGGATGATAAAAAAGTAACAGTTATCTATTCTTCTGGCAGACCTTACCTACGATCATACATAGGTAAATTAGAGGGAGATTTACCACAGGCTTTTTACGATGACTACCAATCGAAAGGCGCAAGTATCCGGTACAACGTATATTACGTAGATTCTGGGCAAGAAAAAGGAACGATAGTGAAAATGAGTGCATATAATGAATATGTTGGACTTGATTATGTTGTAAGTATTGGAATAAGTAAAGGAAATCTTGCAAAAGAAGTAGCACCAATTAATGAAGAAATAGAAACGACAAAAGATCAACAAGAAAATGAATAGACCGAGAAACTTAGTGTAGGTTGAGGGGAACAGGCACTAAGTTCTTTCTTTTTTTGCTAAAATAAAAGTATTGCAAATCAACAGGTTTGTGCTATAATTAAAAATGTATATTTGTGTATGTTTATAGATAGTCGCACTGAGAGTTAGTGCGACTTTTAATGACTACAAGCACGATACTATCCTATAGAAGAATGGGGTGGGAAAAATGGCGCAACGGATTCCAGAAGAAGTAATTGAAGAAGTAAGACACCAGACAAATATTGTCGATGTAATCGGTCAATATGTTCAATTGAAAAAATCAGGCAAGAATTATATGGGACTTTGTCCGTTTCACAATGAACATTCCCCTTCTTTTTCAGTTGCTGAAGATAAACAAATGTATCATTGTTTTGGTTGTGGAAATGGTGGAAATGTCTTTAAATTTTTACAGGAAATTGAAGGAATCTCCTTTCCCGAAGCAGTTGCAAAAACCATAGATTTAGGGAATCTTACTGTTGACTGGTCACTTAGCTCGCAAAGTGATAGAAGTAATAACAAAGAGGATTCGTCACATACAGCTCTTATCCAATTACATGAGAAGGCGGCCGATCTTTTTCAACATATGTTACTTAATACAAAAGCGGGTGAAAACGCGTTTGGGTATTTAAAAGATCGGGGTCTGACTCTTGAACAAATTGAACAATTTCAAATTGGGTTTGCACCAAAAGAACGTATATTGCTCCAACAAGTGTTTAAAAATGATGCAGTACCAGAAGAGAAAATTGCGGCATCTGGCTTAATGATTCAAAGAGATAATGGTGAGTGGGTCGACCGTTTTTATCAGCGGATTATGTTCCCAATCAAAAATGCTCAAGGAAAAATCATTGCTTTTTCAGGCAGGCTTTTAGAAGAAGAAACCGTGAATACAAAAGAGATGCCTAAGTATCTGAATAGTCCAGAAACCGAGTTATTCAATAAGCGTACAACGCTTTTTAATTTTGACAAAGCACGGGGGGAAGCACGAAAAGAAAATGAAATTATTTTGTTTGAAGGCTTTATGGATGTCATTTCAGCTTGGGGAGTGGGTATTAAACATGGCGTTGCTTCTATGGGAACTAGTTTAACAAATGAACAGATCCAAATGATTCAACGTGTGACACCGAACGTGTTGATTTGCTACGATGGTGATCGAGCAGGATTTGAGGCGACGCATCGCGCGATTCAGTTATTAACCGATAACAGCTCGCTTGACATGAGCATTATTCACTTGCCGGAGAAATTAGACCCAGATGAATACATAAAAAAATACGGTGCCAGTTCTTTTGTTGAGCTGGTTCACCATGGACGTGAAACAGTTTTTACGTTTAAAATGAATTATCATAAGCAAGGAAAAAACTTGGACAACGAAACCGAGAAGCTAACATATATTCATGAAGTGATCGCCGAACTGGCAAAAGTTTCCTCCATTGTTGAAAGAGAAATGTATATTAAACAACTAACCGCAACGTTTCATTTTTCTGAAGAATCGATTCAGCAAGAGCTTGCCGAACATTTGGCTAAAAATCGTCAAACAAGACAAGAAAATCGAGAAACGCGGCGGCAAGAGCAGCACATAGAAAAAAGAGTAGTTCAGGAACAGCAAAAACGTAAAATTGACCGGATTGAAAAGGCAGAACGAATTTTACTCTACCGAACAATCAATGAAAAAGCGATTCAAAATCAATTGAATCAGCTACCTGATTTTTCATTCGTACATGATGAATACCAAGAAATTTATCAGCACTATAGTGATTATATGCTGCTAAATGACAAGTTTGAACATGCAGGCTTTTTAGATTATTTGCAAGATGAGCAACTAAAAAAAGTATTTATTGAAGTGTCGTATCTTGAATTGGATGAGGAAAGCTCTGCCAAAGAAATCGCCGATTGTTTAAAAGTTGTTCAGCTTTCAAAAATAGAAGCAATCCGTCGAACAAAGCAAGCAGAATTAAATGAAGCAAAGCAAATGGGAAACCAGCAGCGTCAAGAAGAACTGACAATTGAAATCATCAATCTGACAAGAGCGATGCAAAGAAATAAATAAGTGAGATATGGGAAGGGAGCTTTCTTTCATGGCAAAAGAAGCAGAAGGACAAAAAGCGACATATAAAAAGGCTGTAGATGCATTTATCAAAGAAAACAAGGCAAAAGGGAGCGTTCTTTATGACGAGTTGACCAACCAACTTGCGACTCCCTATGAATTGGAATCAGAAGCAATGGATAAATTAATCCAAAAAGTGGAAGATGCTGGGATTAGTGTTGTCGATGAAAATGGGCAGCCAACAGAGCGGAGTCTAAAAAAAGCCAAAGAAATAAAAAAAGAAGAGCTTGAAGATCTTTCTGCACCAGCTGGTGTAAAAATCAATGACCCTGTAAGAATGTACTTGAAAGAAATTGGTCGGGTTCCTTTGTTAAATGCGGAAGAAGAAGTGGCTTTGGCACTGAAGATTGAAGAAGGCGACCAAGAAGCAAAAAAACGTTTAGCTGAAGCAAATTTACGTTTAGTTGTAAGCATCGCAAAGCGTTATGTTGGACGTGGAATGCAATTTCTTGATTTAATTCAAGAAGGAAATATGGGCTTGATGAAAGCTGTTGAAAAGTTTGACTATCAAAAAGGTTTTAAATTTTCAACCTATGCAACGTGGTGGATCCGCCAAGCAATTACTCGTGCTATCGCTGACCAAGCGAGAACGATTAGAATTCCTGTTCACATGGTGGAAACGATTAACAAATTGATCCGTATTCAACGACAATTATTACAAGATCTTGGTAGAGAACCATCACCAGAAGAAATTGGCGCAGAAATGGATTTACCCACGGAAAAGGTCCGGGAAATTTTGAAAATCGCACAAGAACCGGTTTCACTTGAAACGCCAATTGGTGAAGAGGATGATTCTCATTTGGGAGACTTTATAGAAGACCAAGAAGCGACGAGCCCAGCTGAACATGCGGCGTATGAACTATTAAAAGAACAATTGGAAAGTGTCTTAGATACGCTGACAGACCGTGAAGAAAATGTGTTACGCCTTCGCTTTGGTTTAGATGACGGCCGGACACGGACTTTAGAAGAAGTAGGCAAAGTTTTTGGTGTCACCAGAGAACGGATTCGACAAATTGAAGCCAAAGCTTTAAGAAAATTACGTCATCCATCACGTTCTAAACAATTGAAAGATTTCTTAGAATAAACTCAAAGGATGGAATGAATCTTGTTCCATTCTTTTCTTTGTTTTTAAAATAAAAATTAAAGGATTTAGATAGCTATGAATGAACAGAAATTATCACAAAGACTCATGCGTGTGGCAGAAGGAATTCCGACAGGCACTCGTTTGGCGGATATCGGATCAGATCATGCTTATCTGCCGACCTATCTTGTGTTAACCCAAAAAATTGCCTATGCAGTAGCAGGTGAAGTAGTAGCAGGACCTTATCAAGCGGCTAAGAAAATAGTAATGCGTTCCGGCTTGGAGAAAAGGATTCAGGTGCGTTTAGCAAATGGACTGGCTGCCATTCAACCGGAAGACAAAATTACTGGTATTTCAATTTGTGGAATGGGCGGTTCTTTGATCCAATCAATCTTAGAAGCTGGACAAAAAAATGGCCAGCTGAGTGGTAGCGAACAGCTATTTTTACAGCCTAATATTGGCGAATATGCGTTACGCAAATGGCTGGCAAACAATCATTATCAAATCACAGATGAAGAGATCATCGCAGAAGATGGTAAAAAATATGAAATTATTTTCGCTCAAAAGTCTCCCGTACCCGTTTCATATTCTGAAAAAGAACTGTTCTTTGGTCCTTGTTTGCTTGAAAAAAACTCAGTGATTTTTCACGAAAAATGGTTGGATGAGATAAAAAAGAAAAAGTTACTTTTACAGAAGTTGGAGCAGGCAGCGACAAAACCAAAAGAAAAAATTGCTGGAATCAAAGCATTAATTCAAGCGATCGAGGAGGTAGTCTAATTGAATTTGCAAGGAACGGAATTCATTCGCGTTTTTGAACAGTTTTGCCCTCTTTATTTAGCGGAAGAAGGGGATCCGGTTGGTTTACACATCGGAACTTTAGCGAAACCGATTCAGCGTGTGATGATGACCTTAGATGTTAGACCAGAAGTTGTACAAGAAGCGATCGAAAAGAAAATTGACTTGATTGTTGCAAAACATCCACCCATTTTTCGCCCAATTGAGCGATTTGTTACACAAGATCCGCAAATAAAAATGTATGAAGATTTAATTAAAAACGATATCGCTGTCTATGCTGCACATACGAATATGGATATTATTGAAAATGGCTTGAATGATTGGTTTTGCGAAATGCTTGAAATTAATGAAACAACCTTTCTAACAAAAACCCACACGGTAATCTATAAGAAGCTGGCTGTCTTCGTGCCGGAAGAGGCTGCGGATAAATTGCGTAGAGCACTGGGGCAAGCTGGTGCCGGTTCGATCGGTGAAAATTACAAAAATTGTAGTTATTCGCTAAAAGGGGAAGGAAGATTTACACCAATTAAAAATGCCCAACCAGCGATTGGGGAAATAGGTAAAGAAGAACGTGTCAAAGAAGAAAAAATTGAAGTTATTTTTCCTGAAACAAGCCAAAAAGCCGTTCTTGCTGCTCTTTATACTGCTCACCCTTACGAAGAGCCAGCCTATGATATTTTTACAATTGAGAATTATGTGAAAGAATATGGTCTAGGGCGAGTGGGCAATCTTGCAAAGCCTTTGAAATTATCGGCATTTACTGCTAAAGTAAAGGAGGTCTTTCAACTAGATGGACTACGACTGATTACGGCTGATCCAGAGCAAGAAATTCAACGAGTAGCGATTTGTGGTGGGAGTGGCGGCAAATTTTATCAAGATGCACTGGCAAAAGGAGCGGATGTCTATCTTACCGGAGATGTCTACTACCATACAGCTCATGACATGTTGACGGACGGGCTATCGGTCATTGATCCCGGTCATTACATTGAACAGGTCTGTGTTGCACGCTTTGTGGAATTGTTTGAGCAATGGAAAGCTCAAAATAATTGGTCTGTTTCGTTTTTTGCTTCTGAGGTAAATACGAATCCATTTAGATTTTGTTAATTATTTTATTATGTGAGGAGAAAAAAATATGTATGAACAATTAGTACCACGCTTTTTACGTTATGTAAAAACCGAAACTAGATCAAATCCCGAAAGCAATACAACCCCTTCGACAGCAACTCAAATTGCTTTTGCGAAGACTTTAGTTACGGAATTAGAAGAAATCGGCATGTCGGAGGTTTCTTATAACGAAACAAATGGCTACGTGACTGCTACACTTCCAAGTAATACTGAAAAGCAAGCACGAAGTATCGGCTTTATTGCGCATATGGATACGGCAGATTTTAATGCTGTCAATGTGCAACCACAAATTATCAAGAACTATGACGGTCATTCCGATATTTTACTGGATAAAGCGGGTAAGTATAAATTAACCGTTAAAGATTTTCCAAACTTGGCAAATTATCAAGATCAAACTTTGATTACGACGGACGGTTCAACTCTTTTAGGTTCAGATGATAAATCTGGTATTGCAGAAATTATGTCAGCAATGGACTATTTGGTACAACACCCAGAAATAAAACACGGAAAAGTCAAAGTTGCATTTGGTCCAGACGAAGAAATTGGTGTTGGAGCAGATAAATTTGATGTAGAAGATTTTGATGTTGATTTTGCTTATACGATGGATGGTGGCCCTGTTGGGGAATTACAGTATGAAACATTTAGCGCTGCACAAGCCAATATTACAATTTTAGGAAAAAACGTTCACCCTGGTACAGCTAAAGACACAATGATTAATGCATTGCAATTGGCGATTGATTTTCAAAATGCATTGCCGCAAGAACAAGTGCCAGAAAAAACAGCAGGATATGAAGGGTTTTTCCATTTGATGCAGCTGTCTGGAAATCCAGAAGAGTCGAAATTAAGCTATATTATTCGAGATCACGATCGCCAAAAATTTGAAGATCGTAAAGAAAGTATTATAAACATACAACAAAAACTAAATAAGCAGTTTGATCAAGAACGTGTAATAGTTGACATGTATGATCAATACTACAATATGAAAGAAATTATCGAAAAAGACATGAGTATTGTCGAAATTGCGAAGCAGGCAATGGAAAATCTTGGTATTCAACCAATTATTGAGCCTGTACGTGGAGGAACAGATGGTTCAAAAATTTCTTATTTAGGTATTCCGACGCCTAATATTTTTGCTGGTGGCGAAAATATGCATGGTCGTTACGAATTTGTTGCGGTGGAAAGCATGGAAAAAGCAACGGATGTCATTATTGAGATTATTCGTTTAAATGAGAGACAAGCCTAATGTTTGCCCAATCTGCTATCCCTTTTTATTTAGTAATTGTTAATTTTTATGTTTTTGTGCTGATGGGAATAGATAAGTATAAGGCGCAGCAGCATCACTGGAGAATACCAGAATCGAATATCTTGTTTATGGGAGTTATAGGGGGTGGAATTGGCGGAATTTTAGGTCAATTTGTTTTTCACCACAAAACACGTAAAAAGAAATTTTTTATTTGCTTTACTATTGGAATTTTAACGGCTGTTTTTTTATTTCTATTGAGGTAGAACAAAAAAATAGCTTGAAATTTTTATAAATATAGATGTTAAGTAAACGACAAAAAATTCGTAGAAGGAGGTTGGGATAAGTTCCAACCTCTTTTCTGTACTGTTGAAAAAAACTATAAAAAATAACGAAATGCTTGACCTGAAATAAGAAAAATAGCGGATGTAGTAACTTTTTCAGTAGATTATTTAGACGCAAAAAGGAATTTTTTTAAAAGAAGAACAGCATTTAGAGAAATCAAATGAATTTTATAGTCAAAGATATCTCTAACATAACGATGAAGGCAAAGGTAGACGCTAGTTGATTTTTATAGGAAAAAGCTGGGTCTAGAATTATTTTGTTTTTTTATAAAATCATTTTCATTAAAGATTGTTTATATATATGTAATATCTAACGTATTTTGATGCGGATCATTCAATAAAATTTCTAACATTTTTTTATAAGTTAAATATTTCAATGAACATAAGATGTTTAATAGAGGAATTATAGTTTATGATAATTCTCTTGTTTAAAAAAATATATATTTATGTTATCATATGATACGTATGTTAAATATTATATATAAGGGGTTGTAAAAAAGTGAAAAAGGTTAAAATTTTTGTTGTTTTGTTATTAAGTATAATATTGTTAGGGGCATGTAAAGGTTCAAACAATGGAACAAAGGATGGTGAAAACGTATCATCTGGAAATAGTGTTGCTACAGTGAAAGTTAAAGATGCAACATATGTTGTACCAAAATGTACTGATCAATATGATCCTGATTCTGATGAAGGATATTTAGCTATAAATATTGAACTAAAAAACACATCAAAAGAATCACTAGATATAACAAGATCTGATTTTTCATTATATGATAAAAATGACGATAAAGTGAGTCAAGAAAATTTTTATACAGATGATAGCAGTTTTAAAACCTTTGAATATGATAAATTGTCAAAAGAAAAATCCAAAACAGGTTATGTGGTATTCAAAATCAATAAAAAACAAAAATATGAACTACATTATGAACCCGCATTTTATGATGTAGGTAGCAGTAAAAAACCAAAAGAAATTGTTTTGAAATTAGATACTTCGAAATACAAAGATGAAAGTAGTAAAGTTACGGATGTCGCAAAGGCCTATGTTAATACCATTTTGCTAAACAAAGATGATGAAAATTATGATAAATTAATTGCTAACAATAAGGAAAAAGAAAAAGAAACCTTTACAAAACCGTTTATGTCAGCATTAAAAAATGATTTTGATTATTACGATCCTACAACTGAAGAATTGACCAAGATTATAGCTGAGTTTCAGAAAAAAAACGGAGAAGTAGCACAAGTTGACTATCAAGTTGAATCTTACTATCCAGACGCTGCTGTGATTATTGTAAAACCAAAAGTAATTACTTTTGAAGAATTAGATGATGAAGGTAAAGCTGTAGTGAATAAATTTATTGATGAAAATAAGGACAAAGACTACGATGATTATGATCAGGTCTACAAAGATGCAGAAAAATATTTAATAGATCACTATACAGAAATATTTAAAAATGCTTCTGCAACAGAAGTATCCAATTATGATGATGGGTACAAAATTTCATTAAAAAAAATCGAATCTAAATGGGAAGTGAACACTTCCACTGCTTCATCAAATTATTCTTTTACTAGCTTATTGGAAGCTTTTAGAGGCGGATTATATAATTAAAAAATCTGGGGTCTGGGACATAATTTAGGAATTATGTCTCAGACTTTTGAAATAGGAATAAACGATAGAACAGAAGAGATTCGCTTAGACATCGTCAACTTTTATGTATGAAATATGCTTGAGTTGAAAGATTAGAAAGTAAAGACTTTTGTTCCAATTTCTTTTCTGAAAGAGTGGAGAAAGAATGAAAGATAAAGCAAAAATTATTATTTTGTCAGGAATCGTATTTTTTACAGTAATGTCTGTGATAATATACAAGCAACTTGAGAGAAAATACAGCGCAGAAACCACAATTGAAACTTTTTTTGAGTCGATTAAAAAAAAAGACGCGAAAAAGGTAAGCAAATTGCTAAAGATTTCAAATGGAAAAGCAAAAGTGTCCAAACAAACAGTTAGACCGATGATTGATTATTTTGAAAAAAATCCAGAGGAATTGCAGACTATTGAGCGAAATATGTTGGCAACAAGTAGTAAGGATGCTTCAGATTACCAATCGTCTATTTTTACATTAACAAAAGTTGGTAGAAAAATTGGTTTTCCTATATATAAATTGGCTGTTTCACCACAATATATTCGAATTGATATTACGGATACATATAAGAATTTAGTTGTTAACTATGGAGGAAGGAGCTTATCGCTGACGAAAGATGGAAAAGTGGGACCGGTTATTCCAGGACTATATAAGCTAAACATAACATATGATGGTCTTTTTTATAATATGAATGAGTGCAATGGAACGGTTGTGGCTTTTTCTGATGAAAGCCTTCTTCAAGTTGATCAAGTAGAAAATTTGAAGAAAAACAAAGATTTTCAACAAGAGATACTCAAATCACTTGTAACTTATTATGTTTCAGAAAATGAGATGATTCGTAATGGTTTTGATTCAGGAAAGCTAAAAAATATCACCACAGAGTATGCAAATTATTCTAATGTTTATTGCGAGTTGATGAAAGAATTTGTCGCTACGTATGAGAGAACTTTTTCTGGAATGTCACTTAATCTAAATTCTATGAATGTTAAGCGCTTGGGGGATCAATACCTTTTAACACTTGATTGTTTTGTCGATCAAATAGAAAAAGTAGAGTATAAAAAAGAGCTAACTCTGGATGCGACTGAAGTAATCGAATCGATACAATCCGGAGTTTTAACTATGGTATATGATGAAAAGCAACATCAATGGTTGCTCTCAGAAATTGACTATACTACTTATCAAAGAGATCCGAAAGAATGGGAAAATAAATTAGAATACAAGATGAAAGAAAAGGATACAGTAAAATGGGAAAATGATTCTACGAAAAACAAATTATAGAATAAATGCGGAAGTAATTACAAAAAAATGTGATTACTTTTTTGTAAAAGGTACTTCTTTTTTCAAAAGATAAAATGTGGTATGATTTGAATAGTAAATAGCTGAAATTAAAAGGAGATGTTCTATTTTTGACAGAACAAAAGGTAAGTTCATTAGAAATCAAACTTGAAAATCAAGAAGAAGCCAACCAGTTATTGGGTACACATGATAAACACGTAAATATTATTGAGGAATATATAGACGTTCAATTGCATAGTAGAGGTGAAACTATCCAAATTACTGGTGCGGAAGAAGAGGTACAGATTGCTTTTGAAGTTCTGCAAAAATTACAAACCCTCATTTCACGTGGCATCAGAATCAACACACCAGATGTTGTATCTGCGTTAAAGATGGCCAAAAACGATACACTAGAATACTTTTTAACAATGTATGAAGAAGAAATTATCAAAGATCGTAGTGGAAAGTCAATTCGAATTAAAAATTATGGTCAAAAACTTTATGTGGATGCAATTAAATCACATGATGTCATTTTTGGTGTTGGGCCCGCTGGAACAGGGAAAACTTTTCTCGCTGTTGTGATGGCGATTTCAGCGTTGAAACGGGGAGAGGTCGAAAAAATCGTACTGACAAGACCCGCTGTCGAAGCAGGAGAAAACTTAGGTTTTTTACCTGGCGATCTTAAAGAGAAAGTAGATCCTTATTTAAGACCGGTTTATGATGCCTTGTATGCGATTTTTGGTATGGATCACACCAATCGTTTAATGGAGCGCGGAATTATTGAAATTGCGCCACTTGCTTACATGCGTGGACGCACGCTAGAAAATGCTTTTGTAATCTTAGATGAAGCCCAAAATACAACTGTGGCCCAAATGAAAATGTTTTTAACGCGCTTAGGCTATCACTCGAGAATGATCGTAAATGGAGATGTTACCCAAATTGATCTTCCAAAAGGCGTAAACAGTGGTCTTATTCATGCACAAAAGATTTTGCAAAATCTCAAAAAAATTGCGTTTGTCGAGTTTCAGTCAAGCGATGTCGTCCGGCATCCAATTGTTGCAGAAATTATTGAAGCATACGGCAAAGAAAACTGAATCGGCGAACTATTTTGATATGAAGGAGTAAGACAGAATGAAGATTGACTTTAGAAAATTGCAAAGGAATGTCGGTAAAAAATACATTATTGCTCTTTTAGGGCTATTTTCCGTCCTTTTATTTGCATTGATGATTGGCAATGTCTATACAAAAGAAAAAGATATCAAAGAAGGACAATTAGCGGATGAAACCATTCGGGCCAATAAGACGATTGAAAATAAGTCTGAAACAGAAGTCAACCAAAAGCTAGCTGAAGAAGCTGTTACCCCTGAATACAATTACGATGCAAATAAGGCAGAAGATCAAAAAGAGCTGCTGTCACAATTATTTTCGATGATTCGAACAGTTTCTTCAAATTCTGCAAAAAGTTACGAAGATAGCTTGAGCAAAGCAAAAGATAAAAATAGTGTGACTAAGCCGACCACTGAAGACAAAATTGCCACGCTTAAAGGAAAATTTGAAAAACTAGACCAAGATAGTATCACATTTTATCAAGGATTTCCAACTGTTTTTTACGAAGGTATTTTTGATTTAAGTACAGAAAATTTAAAAACGGTTGAAGATGAAAGTGAAAAAATTGTAGCGAAAGCAATGAAAAAACATATCCGTAGCGCTAATTTGGCGAGTGTCCGTCAAAGTGCAAATGATGAAATTCAGTATTTGAATGTAGAGGAAGATTTCCAACAATTGATTCGTTATATTGTCAACCGTGGAATTGTTATAAATGAAGTCGCAAACGAGAAAAAAACGGCCGAGTTAAAAGAAACAGCACGAGAAAATGTGAACCCGGTTATGATTTACCAAGGAGAAATTATTGTCCGTGAAGGAGTTCAAATTGATGCAAAAGCGATGCAAAAATTAGAACTATTGGGAATGACGAACCAAGAAACTTCTATTTTTCCGATTGTTTCTTTGGTGTTGGCGATTCTTTTGCAAGCGTTGATTTTAGCTTATGTAATGGTTCAAATGCGGGATTGGCATGAACGGGTTCGTTGCCTAAACTTTTATGTTTTGACAAGCTTAATTGCCGTTGTTTTGATGAAATTTCTAAACGTATTCCAAACCGATTCATTTACGTATGTGCCTTTACTATTTCCAGCTGCGTTTTTCCCGTTGATTTTAACTTTATTTATTAATCGGAAAACAGCTATTTTGGCTTCAATCTTTCAAGTTGTGTTTTCTTTGTTTATTTATTATGATTTAATCGGAACGACGTCAATTATGATTATTTGTGTCGTCTATATATTTTCTGGTATGATGGCCACCTTAGTCAAGCGTAAACGAATTGGTAGTCAAGTTGGTTCAGCTTTGCTATGGTTAGTTCTATTTCCGTTTTGTTTTGTGATCATTATGGTTATTTATCAAGGACTCGAGCTTTCAGATAGTAAAACATGGTCGACAATCGTTGCTGCACTTGCAGGCGAATTACTTGTATTTCTATTGTCAGTTGGTTTGCATCCTTACATTGAATTATTGTTAAATGATGATAGCATGATCGTGCTTAATGAATTAAGCAATCCAAATCAACCTTTATTAAAACGTTTGTTAGAGGAAGCCCCAGGTACCTATCATCACAGTATGATGGTTGCGAGTCTAAGTGCAAATGCAGTCGCTGAAATTGGAGGTCGGTCGATGTTAACCCGAGTGGCCTGTTATTACCATGATATTGGAAAAATAAAACATGCAAACTTTTTTGTTGAAAATTTACCTGATGGCGCGGAAAATCCGCATACTTTTTTGTTACCAGCAGATAGTCGCGAGATCATTTTTGGTCATGTTACAGAAGGAGCAAAAATTTTAGAAAAAGAGCATATGCCACAAACGGTGATTGATATTTGTCGGCAGCATCATGGAACGACCTTAATGCGTTATTTTTATGTAAAAGCAGAAGAAAGAGATCCCGATGTTAAAGAAGCTGATTTCCGTTACCCAGGTCCGAAACCGCAAACGAAAGAAGCAGCTGTTGTCAATATTGCAGATAGTGCTGAAGCAGCAGTCAGAGCCATGGATAAACCAACGGATAAGAAAATTGAAGAATTTGTGCATGAATTGATTAAGGGTCGAATTGAAGATGGTCAGTTTGATGAATGTAACTTAACGATGAGAGAAATCAGAATTGTTTCAGAATCGATTATTAAGGGATTAAAAAGTAGTTTCCATTCAAGAATTAAATACCCTAAAATGAAATCTGAGGCTGAAAAAATGAAAGAAGAGCAAGAGAGAAGAGGATAGCGATGGAGATTACCTTAATAGATCAAACGCAAGCACTTACTTCACAGCAAATTGCTGCGATCGAAAAGTTGTTGAATTTTTCGGCTGGGTACCTTAAACTAGAAGAACCTTTAGAAATGTCCGTTACCTTTATGGATAATCAAGCAATTCGAGAAATTAATCGTGATTATCGCCAAAAAGATGCCGCTACAGATGTGATTAGTTTTGCGTTAGAAGAAACAGGTGAGGGAGAATTACCGATTCTTTTTGACGAAGAAATACCCGATTTCCCCAGAAATTTAGGAGATATTATGATTTCCCTCGAACGAACAAAAGAGCAAGCGATCGAATATGGTCATTCATTTGAAAGAGAACTGGGTTTTTTAGCTGTTCATGGGTTTCTGCATATTAATGGTTACGATCATATGACAGCTGAAGATGAAAAAGAGATGTTTACCTTACAAAGAGAGATTTTGGATGCGTATGGACTTAAAAGATAAGGAAGAACCAACTTATAAGAATAAAACCTTCACTTCGGCTTTTGAATTCGCTCTTCAAGGAATCAAAACAGTGTATCAAGAAGAACGGAATATGCGTTTTCACTTTATTTTTGCGATTTTATCTGTGATACTTGGTCTTTTTTTTAAACTCAATCGTGGAGAATGGTTGTGGCTTCTGACCGTCATTTTTTTAATGTTTGTCATGGAAACGATCAATACTGCTTTTGAAAATATGGTAGACTTAGCAACAAAAAAACATTTTGACCCAATTGGTAAAAAAGTGAAAGATATGGCTGCAGGTGCAGTTTTACTGACTTCTATTTTTGCGATTCTAGTCGGACTTTTGTTATTTGTTCCAAAAGTCTGGGAAGCTTTGCAAGCGTGGTTGCAGTAACAGAAAGGAAGCAAGATGACCGAACATAAATCAGGATTTGTTGCGATTGTAGGCCGACCTAATGTTGGTAAATCCACTTTAATTAACCGCATTGTGAAACAAAAAATTGCGATTATGAGTGACAAAGCACAAACAACAAGAAACAAGATTCAAGGAATTTATACGACTCCGGAAGCACAAATCGTTTTTATCGACACGCCAGGAATCCATAAACCACGCCACAAATTAGGGGATTTCATGGTAGAAACGGCTTATAGCGCCTTGCGTGAAGTTGAAATCATCTTATTTTTAATCAGTGCCGATCAAAAAAGAGGGCGTGGAGATGATTTTATTATTGAGAGATTGAAGAGTTCCAATACACCGGTATTTTTGATAGTTAATAAAATTGATACCGTTCACCCTGATCAATTATTACCGTTGATTGAAGAATATCGTCAGCAAATGGATTTCGCTGAAATTATTCCAATCTCTGCAACAGAAGGAAATAACGTTGACCATTTACTTGAAGTAATCACGGAAAAAATGCCAGAAGGTCCCCAATACTATCCTGCTGATCAAGTAACAGATCATCCCGAATATTTTGTTGTATCAGAGTTGGTTCGTGAGAAAGTCTTGCTTTTGACACGCGAAGAAGTACCGCATTCTGTCGCAGTTGTAGTAGAGGACATGCGTCGAGATGAAAATGATAAAATCCATATCCAAGCGACGATTATTATTGAACGAGATAGTCAAAAAGGAATTATCATAGGTAAAGGCGGCAAAATGTTGAAAGATATTGGAACCTACGCGAGAAAAGACATTGAAAACCTTTTAGGTAATAAAGTTTATTTAGAGCTGTGGGTCAAAGTCCAAAAAAATTGGCGGGACAAGCAAAAATATTTGCAGGATTATGGTTATCGGGAAATGGATTATTAACATCTTGTTAATAGTCCTTTCCTTTCTTTAAGAAAGGAGCAAAAATGGCCGGACATATAAGTGAAACCAAGGGAATTGTATTATTCGCAAGAAATCATCGTGAAAAAGATAAGCTAGTGAAAATATTTACAGAAAAATATGGCAAATTAATGTTTTTTGTTAAAAATGTGACCCGAGCTAATCATCCACTGGCTCCAGCTATTTTGCCTTTCACAGAAGCCGAATATGTCGGTGATATCCGAGCAGATGGCTTGTCTTTTTTAAATACAGTAAAGACGGTTCATCCCTATACGAAGATCCAAGAAGATATTTTTATTAGCGCCTATGCAACGTACATCTTAAATTTGGTGGATGCCGCGATTGAAGACGGGACTTATGATCCGTTTTTATTTGATTTTACAAATCAAGCGCTGATAAAGCTAAACGAAGGCAAAGATCCAGAAATTATTACGAATATTTTTGAAATTCAAATTATGAGTCGTTTTGGTATTTCGTTAAATTGGCATGAATGTGCAATTTGCCAAGAAACCAAGGGAAAGTTTGATTTCTCAACCGTCTATCATGGTATTTTGTGTGAAAAACATTTTTCTGCTGATCCACGCAGGTTTCATGCGGATCCAAGAGCTATTCATTTCATGCGCTTGTTTGCAGAAATTTCCTACGATCAAGTACATAGCATTAATGTAAAAGCGGCAACGAAAAAAGAGATCCGTCGTGTGATCGATCTTTTGTACGAAGAGTATGTCGGTATTCATTTAAAAAGCAAAAAATTTATTGATGAAATGAGAACCTGGGAAGAGGCGTTGAAACTTCCACCGAAAAAAAAGGAAGAATAGGAGGCAACGAGATGGTCGAACTACAGCAAGCAACTCCACAAGATTATCCAGCTATTTTTGAAATTTTATATGGAACAGCTTTGTGGCTAAAAGAAAAAAATTCTAAGCAGTGGAATGGTATTCTTGAAGGAAAAGACAATCATCATACGGAAGATAGAATTGGTAAGGGAGAAGTTTTTTACTTTAGTGAGCAGGGAGAAATGGTGGGGATCTGTTTGCTGCTGGCGCAACAAAGCCAATGGGATGATGAGCTATGGGGAAAAAATCCAAAAAATAACTCCTTTTATTTGCATCGTTTTACCATCGCTCGTAAGTATAGTGGACAGGGATTTTCAGCTCAATCACTTCAAAAAATCAAAGAATATGCCAAGAAAGAAAAGAAAAAAAGCCTCCGTCTAGATTGCTTGGCGACGAACGATTTTTTAAATCAGATGTATCAGAAACAAGGCTTCACTTTTTTAAAAACGATTAAAGAACATGATGCAGGAGAGCAAATTGCTGATTTCAATTTATATGAATGGCAAATAACAGATTTATAGTTGACAATTTTTGGGAATCCGCTTATTATTAAGTAAATTAAATAGTTGTGTTGATAGAGAAAAATAACCTTTTTTTATTTTAGCGATATTGGGAGAGTGCAAGCCAATAAAAAAAATCGGTGAATAGGCCCTCTGGAGCAAGTAAAATGAAGCTGCCACGATTACTTGATTGTGGAAGTAGGGTGGAACCGCGAAAAATCGTCCCTATGTTTAACTTTTTGTTGAACATAGGTTTTTTTGTTTTTAAAAAGAGATAAGGGAGCGTTTTTAATGGAGAAAAAAATAACTATCCAGGACATGATTTTAACCTTACAAAAGTTTTGGTCAAGCCAAGGATGCATGCTAATGCAATCCTATGATACTGAAAAGGGAGCGGGAACGATGAGTCCCTACACATTTTTGCGCGCCATTGGGCCAGAGCCTTGGAATGCTGCCTATGTCGAACCTTCGCGGAGACCTGCGGATGGACGCTATGGCGAAAATCCAAATCGGTTGTACCAGCATCACCAGTTTCAAGTAATCATGAAACCTTCTCCTGAAAATATCCAAGAACTGTATTTAGCAAGTTTAAAGCTTTTAGGTATTGATCCGTTAGAGCATGATATCCGATTTGTTGAGGATAACTGGGAAAACCCTTCAATGGGCTGTGCTGGTGTTGGCTGGGAAGTTTGGCTTGATGGTATGGAGATCACCCAGTTTACTTATTTCCAACAGGTAGGCGGATTAGAGTGCCATCCAGTGACTTCAGAAATTACGTATGGTATAGAAAGACTCGCTTCTTATATCCAAGAAGTTGAAAGTGTGTACGATCTTGAATGGAAGACGGGTGTAAAATACGGCGAAATCTTTATCCAACCGGAATATGAACATTCAAAATATTCGTTTGAAGAAAGTGACCAAGAAATGCTATTAACTCTGTTTGAAATGTATGAAAAGGAAGCCACAAAGTGCATTGATCTTGGCCTAGTCCATCCGGGGTACGATTATGTCTTGAAATGCAGTCATACTTTTAATTTATTAGATGCTCGCGGAGCTGTTTCGGTGACAGAAAGAGCTGGCTACCTTGCACGCATTCGGAATATGGCCAGAAAATTGGCGAAAGCCTTTGTTACAGAACGAGAAAAGCTCGGTTTTCCACTGCTTAATCAAGAACCTGTTAAGGAGGAAATCTAATATGGCGAAGGATTTTTTATTAGAAATTGGCTTGGAGGAAATGCCAGCACATTTGGTAACGCCTAGTGTAAATCAATTGAAAGAGAAGACTGAAAAATTTTTAGCAGCGTCATTAATTGACTATCAAGAAATTCAAACGTATTCGACTCCTCGTCGCTTGGCGTTGATGATTAGTGGGTTAGCTGAGAAACAAAAAGATGTTCAAGAGGAAGTCAAAGGCCCCGCTAAAAAAATTGCTTTAGATCAAGAAGGAAACTGGTCCAAAGCGGCACAAGGGTTTGTCAGAGGTCAAGGAGTTACGACAGCAGAAATTTTCTTTAAAGAAATAAAGGGAGTGGACTATGTTTATGTCGATAAGTTTATTCCAGGTAAGCCAGTAGCGGAAGTTCTTGTTGGTTTGAAAGAGGTGATTACCAGTTTAACTTTTCCAGTTAGTATGCATTGGAATGTCTATGATTTCAAATTTATTCGGCCAATTCATTGGCTCGTTGCATTACTAGAAGATCAGATTATTCCCTTTGAAATTTTAACGATTCAAA